>JBEGOG010000203.1:0-4266 GCA_041182125.1 Pseudomonadota bacterium | reverse complement strand
AAATTGTCAATCGCGATTCGGTAAATAATATATTTCAATAAAATTGTGTAAAAAAAAATTTATAATATAAAAATCAACGGTCCAGTAAATTTTTCATTAAATCTATGCATATAAATATATAATATAATTGATATACTATTATCACGTCTGATAATTTTATATAATTATGTTTCCAGACGTGCGGTCTTGGTTCGATGATTTATGGCTCTTAATAGGATGTCCGGATGATCAAACACTAATTAGTGGCATTTACTGTTTTCACTGTTTAAGAGGATGACGAACATAAAAAGGCTGCGACATAATTAAGTGGAGAACCGAATGTCGATTCAGAATAATGGTGAGATGAATGGCGGGATTGGTGAATCCGATCTGTTAGCTCTAACCGGGGATGTGGTCGCGGCCTATGTCACCAAAAATAGCATTTCGGCAGCAGACCTGCCGGATCTTATTCGCAATATTCACGCGACCTTTTCGACACTAGGACAGGCTCAACCTGTTCCTGTGGTCGCGACCATTCAAAAGCCTGCAGTGCCGACGTCGAAGTCCATTACAGAAGATTACATCATCTGCCTTGAGGACGGTAAAAGGCTGAAGATGTTGAAGCGCTATTTGCGCACCCAGTACGGCCTGACACCCGAGGAATATCGTCGCAAGTGGAAGTTGCCTGCGGACTATCCCATGGTCGCACCGGCCTATGCAGTTCGTCGCTCCAACTTTGCCAAGGAAATTGGCCTGGGTCGCGGTGTGCGCAAGAAGACCATCATTGAAAAGACGCGCGGTAAGAAGGCCTGATCCGTTCGGCTGAATCTGATGCCTAATATACTGGATTGCTAAGTGATGGGAACCCACAGCCTAATCGACCGCTGTGGGGTCCTTTTACTATCGGCGTCCGAAGGTGTGAGCCATTGCCAGCACCAACCCTTCCTTTACAAGTTTGTGATTGAATAGACCTTCGACGGCTCGTGTTGAGACTTGGGTGATCAGGAAAGACCTTCTCATGATAGATGCCACTTCAAGCCCCACCCCGCTTCAACGCGAACTCATCTCGTTCCGAATTGCCCAGCAGGATTTTTGTACAGATATCCGCCAAGTGCGCGAAATTCGCGGATGGACATCGGTAACCGCCATGCCCCACGCTCCCGAATTTGTCGTCGGGGTGATCAATCTGCGTGGAACCGTCATGCCTGTGGTCGACATTGGGGCTCGGCTGGGTTTTGCCCCGAGCGTTCCGACCGAACATCACGTGATCATTGTGGTCAATATCAACGGCCAATGGACCGGCCTGATGGTTGAAAGCGTCGCCGAGACCTCAACCATTGCTGCAGATCAAATCCACCGCGCACCGAATGTTGCGTCGCGTCGGACAATGGACTTTGTTGAGGGCTACATCATTCGCGGTGACAGCATGATGACCGTGATCAGCCTTGATCATGTGATCCCAGAGATCAATCTCGATGCCCTTCAGACACTGGCGCTCTAGATCCGGTCCCCGGCAAAGATGGGTGCTAGGGCCTGAGCGTCCAGAACCCTATATTGACCAGGCTCTAGGTCTGTTGGCAAATCTAAGGCCCCTATCCGGTCTCGGTGCAGGGCGTTGACGTGATTGCCGACGGCGGCAAACATCCGACGGACCTGATGATAGCGCCCTTCAGTCAGGGTTAGATAGGCTTGGTGGTCATTGAGAACCTCAAGCTTGGCCGGTAGGACCGGCTTTTCTTCCCCCTCGAGCAGGAGTGTCCCGCTAGCAAAGGTCGCGGCCTCGTCGCCCTTTAGGGGGCGGTCCAGCGTGGCCAGATAGCGCTTGGCCACATGGTGCTTCGGCGAGATGACGCGGTGAAGCAACCCGCCGTCATCGGTCAGGAGCAGCAGGCCTGAAGTCTCCTTGTCCAGCCGCCCGATGCTCGAAATAGCCGGTTCGCGCGAGCGCCAGCGTGAGGGCAGGAGGTCATAGATACGCGGGCCGTCTTCCTTGTGCGAGCAGACATGACCCAGCGGCTTATGCAACATCAAGGTCAAAGGCGCTGGCGGATCGAGCGGCTGACCGCGCACGGTCATGCGCGTCACCAGATCGGGCGTCACCGCAACCCGCATGGAGGCATCGCGCAGCTTGGCCCCGTCGAGCACGATCCATCCCGCATCCATCATCTGCTGAATATCCCGGCGCGAGCCATAGGCCATATTGGCCAGCAGACGGTCCAGGCGTGCGGTCGGGGCCTTGCTCACTTTCGCGCCTCATAGACCTTATAGCCGTGGGCCTCAGCCTTCAGGGTGACCTTGGCAAATAGCGGCTTGAGGGTCTCTTCGTACGGAAGATGGCGGTTGGCCACCAGCCAGCAGGTTCCGCCCTTGCGCAGGGCGGAGGCGGCGCGTCGGATAACGGCCTGGCCCAGCGCCTTGTCTTCGGATCCTGCATCATGGAAGGGCGGGTTCATGACGACAAAATCCTGATCGGCAGGACCCTCTTGGCTGCGAATATCAGACCAGTCAAAGGCGGCGCGAGGGTCGCTCACATTGCGCTGGGCCGCCGTGATGGCGCGACTATCGATATCGATCAGGGTCAGGGCCGTGACCGCTGAACTTTCCAAAACGGCGAGGGCGAGAAGGCCGATGCCACAGCCCAGATCCATACCCTTGCCTGACAGGGCCGGGAGGGTCTTGATCAGGAGGGCGCTACCGGGATCGAGCCGGTCCCAACTGAAGACGCCCGGCTGTGACCACAGGCCTTGGCCGGTCAGATCGCGCGGCGCACCTTTGGATAGGGCCTCTTCAATGCCCTGAACGTGGCCCGGCCGTTCGACAAAGGCAATGCGGTGATGGGCCTTTGAGCTTTCATCGACATTACAGCCAAAGGCTTCCAGCGACTTGCGCAGGCGAGAGCCACCCTTGTCCTTCAGCGCCATGACGGTCAATTCGCCGCCGGGCTTTAGGACCCGCAACATTTGGGCGATGACATAGTCGCGCTCGGCCGTGCCCGGAGGGGCCAGAATGACGGCGCTGTCGGCGCTGGCATCGGCGATCTCTTCCATCGCGAGCGAGCCGGGGATCAGCGGGCTGACCTGAACCGCGGACGGCAGGACATCTGCCAAGCCCAGCGGAGGGCGGCCATAGACGAGATGGATTGGGGTGGCTGAGGTGGTGGGGGCTTGGGTCATGTGCGGTTGCTTCATAACCACCCCCACCCCTTGGCGGAAGGCCCTTAGGCCGGAATACGCACCGGCAGGGACATATAACCCTTCACAAAGGCCGATGGGACCCGTTCAGGTTCGCCCATCACCTCGATCTTGGGCCAGCGCTTGAGGATCTCTTGCCAGACGATCTTCAACTGCAGTTCGGCCAGACGATTGCCGACGCAGCGGTGAACGCCAAAGCCGAAAGACAGGTGCTGACGTGGACGGGCCCGGTCGATGATGAACTGGTTGGGGTTCTCAATCGCGGTCTCATCGCGGTTGCCCGAGACGTACCACATGACGACCTTATCGCCCTTCTTGATCTGCTTGCCGCCCAACTCAACATCTTGCAGGGCGGTGCGGCGCATATGGGCCAAGGGCGTCTGCCAGCGGATGATCTCGGGGATCATCGAGTCGACCAAGGCCGGATTGTCCCGCAGCTTTTGATATTGGTCGGGATGCTCGTTCAGGGCCAGAAGTCCACCGGTGATCGAGTTGCGGGTCGTGTCATTACCGCCAACGATCAACAGGACCAGATTGCCCAGATATTCCATGGGATCCATGTTCCGGGTGGCGTCATTATGGGCCATCATCGAGATTAGATCGTTGGTCGGCTCGGCATTGACCCGCTCGTTCCACAGGCCGGTGAAATAGGCCAAGCACTCGAGCAGCACCTCTTACCTTCGGCGGCGGTCGCGGTGTCGGACCAGAAGGTCAGCTTGCGGCGATCTTCCCAGGGGAAATCGAACAGGGTGGCGAGCATCTGGGTGGTTAGCTCGATAGAGACCTTGTCGACCCAATCAAAGGTTTCACCGATTGGCAGGCTGTCAAAGATGGTGTTGACCCGCTCGCGGATGGTGCTTTCCAGCTTGGCCAGATTGCTGGGCGAGACGATGGAGCTGACGGCCTTGCGCTGGGCGTCGTGCTTAGGAGGGTCCATAGCGATGAACATGGGCAGGATGAAGTCGGCATCCTGATCGGCCACCGTAATGCCGCCCAAATGGGCTTCAGACGAGAAGACGCCATGATTGGTATCGACAGACATGATGTCGTCATACTTGGTCACCGACCAATAGGGACCAAACTCGCTTTCAGCGCA
>JBEGOG010000202.1:0-6715 GCA_041182125.1 Pseudomonadota bacterium | reverse complement strand
ACTGCTTCTACCCATCGATATTGTCGTGGCTGAAAAGATGGAGCCCGGTGCCCCAGCCCGGACCCGCGCCCTTGGGGCCGTAGAATCCGATGAGCGCATCCTAGATGCTGGCCCTCAGTCCGTCGCCCGCCTGATCGCGGCGATGGAGGCCTCCAAGACCTTGATCTGGAACGGCCCGCTCGGTGTCTTTGAAATGCCGCCCTTTGACATGGCCACAGTCGCCGCCGCCAAGGCCGCAGCCCGGCTGACCCGGTCCGGCGCACTGGTCGCCGTCGCAGGCGGTGGAGACACGGTTTCGGCCCTCAATCACGCAGGCGTTGCCGCTGATCTGACCTTTGTGTCGACGGCAGGCGGGGCCTTTTTGGAATGGATGGAAGGCAAGACCTTGCCGGGCGTCGCCGCCCTCGAGGTCAGACGGAGAAACATCTTGGCCCGCATCACCCTTCGCCAGCTTCTGGATCACGCCGCCGAGCATGACTATGGCGTTCCCGCCTTCAATATCAACAATATGGAACAGGGTCTGGCGATCATGGAGGCCGCAGACGCGGTCGATGCGCCGGTGATCATCCAAGCTAGCCGGGGCGCGCGGTCCTATGCCAACGACATCATGTTGGCCCGGATGATCGATGCTCTGGTCGAGATCTATCCCCACCTGCCGGTCTGCATGCATCAGGACCATGGCAACGGCCCGGCCACCTGCGCCACCGCCATACAGTATGGCTTCACCTCGGTGATGATGGACGGCTCGCTGGAGGAGGATGCCAAGACCCCGGCCAGCTACGAATACAATGTCGAGGTTACCCGCCGCGTCACCGAAATGGCCCATAGCTGCGGCGTCTCGGTCGAGGGCGAGCTAGGCGTTCTGGGCTCGTTGGAATCTGGCATGGGCGAGGCCGAAGACGGTCACGGCGCTGAGGGCGTCCTGTCGCACGATCAGTTGCTGACCGATCCTGATCAGGCCGTCGATTTTGTCCGCCGCACCGGCGTTGACGCTCTGGCCATCGCCATGGGTACGTCTCACGGGGCCTATAAGTTCACCCGCAAGCCGGACGGCGACATCCTAGCCATGAACGTGATCGAAGAGATCCATCGCCGCCTGCCCAACACCCATCTGGTCATGCATGGCTCCTCATCCGTGCCGCAGGACCTACAGGACATCATCAATGCCCATGGCGGCGAGATGCCCCAGACTTGGGGTGTGCCCGTTGAAGAGATTCAGCGCGGCATCAAGCATGGCGTACGCAAGATCAATGTCGATACGGACAATCGCTTGGCCATGACCGGTCAGATTCGCCGCATCCTCAGCGAAAACCGCGAAGAGTTCGATCCGCGCAAATATCTGAAGCCCGCCAAGGACGCCATGGCCGCCGTCTGCCGTGCGCGCTTTGAACAGTTCGGCGCTGCGGGCCACGGCTCGAGCATTAAACCTATCGCGCTGGCCACCATGGCCAAGCGCTATGCGGCGGGGTCGATCTAGAGCCGCATCGGTCAAAAAACCATAGCAGTTGGCAGAGATTATTACGCACCCTAGGGTGGCCAAGTGGCCCTCTGGGGGATGTCATGGCTTTTACAAACTCGATCCATTTTCGATCTGCCAAACAGGTTCTAAAGCATCTCTCTGTGGTGGGGCTCATGGGCGCAAGCCTTGCCCTGAGCCCACAGGCCGGAGCGCGGGCTGAGAGCTTTAGTGGCTTCTATATGTTCGGCGACAGCATGTCGGATCCGGGCAATCTGCACGCTTTCGATCCGAGGCAGTTTGGCCCACCCAATTGGAAGGGCAGGCCCTCCAACGGCCCCACCTGGGCTGACTATATGCCGGGCCTGTTGAACATCAGCTACAACCAATATTTCAACTTTGCCATTGCTGGGGCGACGATTGGCAACAGCAATGATGTCACCAGCCTCTTGGGTCCCTATCAGCTTGGACGGGTGGGGGCGATCCCGAGCACCGCGCTCGTCGGGCTCAATGGCGGCGGCAACGGCATCAGCTATGCCATCCTTGACGGCAGCCTCAACAGTCGAACCGGCGTGGACCCTCTGGTCCAGAAATTTGTCGGCGACATGTCGACCATGGTCCGTAAACTCCATGAGAAGGGTGGCCGCACCTTCATCGTCATGAACCAACAGGACCTTGGAGAGGCCAGCGCGATCTACAGCTACAATCCGACGGCCACCGCCTTGGCCTCCTATGCGACCCGGCAATATAATGCCGCCCTGACCCCGGCCATGACGGCCCTGAGCAAGAGCTTGGGGGTCAAGATCATTGTCGTCGATGTCATCGGAATGAATGACGTCGCCAAGGCCAATCAAGCCCGCTACGGCATCACCAATTGGGACAGGCCCTGCATCGACTGGTTTACCGCCAGGCCGACGGGGGCCTGTGGCACCACCCTCAACAAGGACGGCACCCTGGATGCGCCCGGAGCGGTCAAGTGGGACGGGGTGCATATGACGACCTTCGGCCACCAAGAGGTGGCGGCCTTTACCGGAGCCGTGCTCTATTCGGTCTATGAGGGGCCCCGCGCCTTTAACTATGTGCAGAAGCTCGGCCTGACCTTGAATGATCTGGCCAACCGGCAGATCGATGGGCGGCTTGAGGACCTCAGCGAACCCTCGGGGTCCGATGATCTCCAATCGCCGACCGCCCTTCGCGGCACCACCGCCCGGCGCCAAGGTCTGTCGAGCTTCGTGCAGATCGGTTATCAGGGCGCAAATCTGGCGCGCGACGACACCAATCCATCGCTGGGATTTGACCATCGAACCCAAACCGCCCTGATCGGCCTAGACTATGCGGCCTCGGACCATGGCTTTATCGGCGGGGCGCTTGGCTATTTGAGTTCGGAGTCCAAGAGCGACAATGGCCTAGCCGGTGCCAACCTGACCGCCTATTCGGCGACGGCTTACGGCGTCAAACGTCGAGGCCCTCTGGCCTATAGCGGCACGATTGGCGGCGCGATTTACCAGCTCGAGGATGTCAAAAGTTGGACCGGATCGATGCGCGAGCCCATCACCTCGGGCAAGACCGAGGGGTCAGGCTATTTTGGCGGCGTGCGCGTCGGCTATACCAAGGCTTGGGGCCCAGCCCAGTTGGAAGCCTTTGGCGCGGTTCGCGTGAACCAGATCAAGCTGGGCACCTATCAGGAAACCGGTGCCTATAATCTGTCGATGACCTTCGGGGATCGCCAAGCCAATGGGTCGGTCGGCACCTTGGGTCTGGTGGCTCAAAAGCGCTTCTCAACCGCTCTTGGCTATATAAGACCGTCCCTGCGGGTCTCGATTGATCGGGCTCTGTCGCAGTCGGCCAAGACCTACCGCTTCGGCTTTGTCGGGGGCCAATGCTTTGACGAGACCGATAGGGAGCCCAATCGCACCGTTGGTCGGGTCAGGGTTGGATTGAAGGCCCGGCTTGGTCGGGGGCTTGGACTGGATCTGAGCGCCGATAGCGCGATCAGCGGTTCCGACGGCGACGACCGGCGCGCAGCCGCACAGCTCTCCTATCGGTTTTGAACGACCCCAAAGCCTCTTGGAGGATTGACGCGAGCGCCATCGCAGCTTAGCGGCTGGTTATGACCCATCGTTGCCGCCTCTATCTGATCACGCCGCCCGTCATTGACGACGCCAAGGCTTTCGCAACCCTTTTGGAACAGGCGCTCGATGCGGGCGATGTGGCGGCCATTCAGGTGCGCCTGAAGGATGTCAGCGAAGCCCATCTGGCCGAGGTGACCAAAGCTGTTCTGGCCGTCGGTCAGGACTATGAGGTCGCGGTTCTGCTGAATGATAGCCCCGAGCTTGCCGCCAAGTTTGGCTGTGACGGGGTCCATATTGGTCAGTCGGACGGAACGCTCAAAGATGCCCGCAAGATCATGGGGCCTGACGCTATGATCGGCGTCACCTGTCATGATAGCCGCCATCTGGCCATGGAGGCCTCCGAAGGCGGCGCGGACTATGTGGCCTTTGGGGCCTTTTTCCCGACCCAGACCAAAGACACTGACTTTCAGGCCGAATTGGAAGACCTGACCATCTGGCAAGAGAGCATGATGACCCCTTGCGTCGCCATTGGCGGCATTACGGTCGAAAATTGCGACGCCGTTGTCGAGGCTGGCGCAGACTTTATCGCCGTCTGCAGCGGCGTCTGGAACCATCCCGAAGGCCCCGCCGCAGCGGTTGGTGCCTTCAATGCCAAGTTCAAACAGATCCAGAAAGTGGCTCAGGGCCGCGCCTAAAAGGGCGTCACTTCAGCCCCGACCTTGCCTTTAGCGGGTCTGAGGGCTAGGTTCCGCGCCCATTGCCCTGTCCTGTGTGCGTCTGTGCGCGGGAGGGCTTGTGCGCGGGAGGGCTGTCCCATCCAGTCGAAACCCGAGACCCGTCATGAAGATCAACGGCAACGCCATCAAACCCGGTAACGTCATCACCCATGACGGTGGCCTGTGGGTCGCGGTCAAGACCGCCCACGTCAAGCCCGGCAAGGGCGGTGCCTTTGCGCAGGTCGAGCTGAAGAATCTGATCGATGGGCGCAAGCTCAATGAACGGTTCCGGTCTTCCGATACGGTCGAGCGCGTTCGCCTTGAGCAGAAGGATCACACCTTCCTCTATGCCCAAGACGATATGCTGGTCTTCATGGATACGGTGAATTACGAGCAGATCGAGCTGCACAAGGATTTCGTCGGCGAAGAGCGCGCTCAGTTCCTGCAGGACGGCATGCCGGTTGTGCTCGAATTCCACGAAGAGCGCCCCATCGGTATCGCCCTGCCAGACACGGTCGTCCTGACCGTGGTCGAGGCCGATGCGACCGTTAAGGGCCAGACCGCCTCATCCTCCTACAAGCCTGCCAAGGCCGACAATGGCATGCGCATCATGATCCCGCCCTATATGGGCACGGGCGAGCGCATCATTGTGTCGACCGAGACCGGCGAATATCTGCGCCGGGCCGACTGATCCAACAGGCGACCATCCTGCGCTTCTGCCCCCGCTCCTCTTGTTAGAAACAGACCGACCGTGACCACGCCCACCACCCTCCTAAAGGTTATGATCGACGCCGTTCGCAAGGCGGCGCGCGGCCTGACCCGCGACTTTGGCGAAGTGGCCGAGCTTCAAGTCTCCAAGAAGGGCGCAGGCGACTATGTCTCGGCCGCAGACATCAAGGCCGAGCAGGTCCTGTTTGAAGAGCTGATGCGGGTGCGTCCTGGCTATGGCTTTATCGGCGAAGAGCGCGGCCTGATTGAGGGTAGCGACAAGACCCACACCTGGATCGTCGATCCGCTCGACGGCACCACCAACTTCCTCCATGCCATCCCCCATTTCGCCGTCACGGCCGCGCTGGAACGCGACGGCGTGATCGTGGCCGGTGTGACCTATAACCCCATCAGCAACGAGATGTTCTGGGCCGAAAAGGGCAAGGGCGCCTATCTGAACGACAAGCGCCTTCGCGTCGCCGCCCGCCGCAATCTGGATGAGACAGTCTTGGCCACCGGCATCCCCTTCATCGGCAAGCCCGGTCACGCGGTGTTCTTGAAAGAACTGCATCAGGTCTCGCAGCGCGTCAGTGGCGTTCGCCGTTTTGGCTCGGCGGCGCTGGATCTGGCCTATGTCGCCGCTGGCCGCTTTGACGGCTATTGGGAGCGGGGCCTACAGAACTGGGACATGGCCGCAGGCACCTTGCTGGTCACCGAAGCGGGCGGCAAGGTCACCGATGCTGACGGCGATATTGCGCCCCTGCAGAGCGGGACGGTTCTGGCCTCCAGCCTCGAGCTTCATCCCCTGATCCTCGAAACGCTCAAGGGCGCACGATAAACATCAAACGGTCATGAATTTTGGGCTAGGGTGAGGGATCTGTCCCCCATCAAGGCCTTGCCCATGTCCCTTTCTCGTCGTGATCTCCTGGCCAGCAGCGGAGCGATGCTTGCCATGACCTTGCCCCTTGACGCTTCGGCGGCGACATCTGCGGCCAAGCACCCTTTGATCATTGGCCATCGTGGCTGCAGCGGCGAACGTCCAGAACATACGCTGGCTGCCTATAGCCGAGCGATCGAGCAGGGTGCCGACTTCATCGAACCGGATCTGGTCCTGACCAAGGACGGCATCTTTGTCTGTCGCCACGAGAACGAGATCAGCGGCACGACCAATGTCGCCGCACACCCCGAATTTGCCGATCGCAAGACCACCAAGACTATTGATGGCCAAGCCCTGACCGGCTGGTTCACCGAAGATTTTACGCTCGCTGAGATCAAGACCCTGAAGGCCCGCGAGCGTTTACCGCAGCTTCGGTCCGCAAATACCGCCTTTGATGGCCAATTCGACGTTCCGACCTTTGACGAGGTTCTGGCCCTAGCCAAGGCCGCCAAGGTTGGGATCTATCCTGAACTGAAGCACCCCACCCATTTTGCCAAGATCGGCCTGCCCATGGAGGCGCGCTTTGCCGAAAAGGTGAAGGCTGCAGGGCTCAATTCAAAGTCCGCACCAATCTTCGTGCAATGTTTCGAGACCACCAGCCTGATCATGCTGCGCGGCATGATCACCTGTCGTCAGGTCTTCTTGATGGACTCTGAAGGGGCACCTGCAGACCTCGTCGCTGCGGGTGACAAGCGCACCTATGCCGATCTGGCAACGCTAGAGGGTCTGAAACAGGTGGCCAAGTTTGCCGACGGGATTGGGCCCTATAAGGCCATGATCCTGCCCACCGATATGGATGGCAACTGGACCCAGCCCACCAGCCTAG
>JBEGOG010000201.1:0-3993 GCA_041182125.1 Pseudomonadota bacterium | reverse complement strand
ATCCCATGCTCCTGGCAACCGCAGTCCGGGTCTGGCCGCGACCAAGGGGGCAAGGGCTGGGTCTTGGGCCAGATGTTGGCCGATGGCCTCTGGCTCGGCGGATAGGTCGAACACCCGCCGAAGCCGCGCAATGATGTTGGGCAGGGCGCTCAGATTGGCAAACCGCACGGTCGCCTCCAGCGCGTCGCCCTGTCCCGGCCTGACCGACACTGTGCCCTGTATGCCGTCAAAGCTGATGGTCCGGGCATAGGTGTCGCCCTGCACCGTCTCGATCCCAGCGATGGCCCGAAGCTTGAGAAAGCCGAGCATAGCGGTCCAGTCATAGGGCGGGCGGTATCGCAGTTGCAGGCTGATCTCGCCCTCGCTCCCCGATGACAAATCCTCTTTGCGCGAACGACGCAGGTCGGACGGTGAGCGCTGATAGAGCCCCTGAAAAACTTCATTGAACCGTCGCAGGCTGCCGAAGCCTGCCGCCATGGCGATCTCGGTCATGGGCAGATGGGTTTCGTGGATCAGTTGCTTGGCCAGCAAGACACGGCGGGTCTGAGCGACCGCCACGGGACTGGCCCCAAGGTGCTGGCGAAACAGACGACGAAGCTGGCGCTCGCCCACGCCTACCCGGTCGGCGAGAGCCTCAAGATCATCCTGATCCAGCGCCCCGAGCTCGATCAGGGCGAGCGCCCGAGACACGGTGTTGGAGGACCCACGCCAAGCGCCTAGGTCGGGTGCAGTTTCTGGACGACAGCGCAGACAGGGCCGAAATCCGGCTTCCTGAGCGGCTGCGGCGGTCTGAACGAAGATGATATTTTCCGGCTTTGGGGTGCGCGCGGGACAGATCGGACGGCAATAGATGCCCGTGGTCTTGACGCAGACGAACAGCCGCCCATCGAACCGTGGGTCGCGGATCAGCAGGGCTCTGTACTGGGCATCATGATCAAGAGGCATGACCTTTTATGGCGCTAGGTCGGGTTAAAGTCTCGCGGTTTTCGGACTCCCAAGCGACGGCTAGCGGGCCAAGCGCCTTGAGCCAGAACCGCGAACCTCTGCCCTATGTTATTTTGCGCACCTATTGCGGTTGTCGGCACAGCGAAAACGCGCAAGGTTGCCGACCGAAACTTTCATGAACTTTCTGGGAGATGCGACATGAGTGAAGATCACAAGGGTACCGGCCTGCAGCTGCGGTCGCTGGTCAAGAGCAGCGGCGAGTTGGAACTGTCATTGGCGCGGGTCGAAATCCCAACGCCGAAAGAGGACCAGATCGTTGTGCGCATCGAGGCCTCGCCGATCAATCCGTCGGACCTTGGCCTGTTGCTAGGCGCAGCGGACATGTCGACGGCCAAGGCTTCGGGCACCGCGGAACATCCCGTTGTCACCGCCTCCATCCCCCCCGCTCTGATGCGCGCCATGGCTGGACGGCTGGACGATTCCATGCCGGTCGGTAACGAGGGCGCTGGCGTCGTGGTGGCGGCAGGCTCGTCGCCCGAAGCGCAGGCCTTACTGGGCAAGGTGGTCGCGGTTCTTGGCGGTGCCATGTATGCGCAATATCGCTGCGTTCGCGTGGCCGATGCCCTGCCTTTACCAGAAGGCACAACGCCGATGGAAGGCGCCTCCTGCTTCGTCAATCCCCTGACCGCTCTGGGTATGGTCGAGACCATGCGCCGCGAAGGGCACACCGCCTTGGTGCATACGGCTGCGGCCTCGAACCTTGGCCAGATGCTGAATAAGATCTGCATCGCTGACGGTGTTAAGTTGGTCAACATCGTCCGCAGCGCCGAGCAGGCCGAGCTTCTTCGCGGCATCGGCGCTAACTATGTCGTCGATTCCACCTCGCCGACCTTCATGGACGACCTGACCAAGGCCTTGGCCGAAACCGGTGCGACCATCGCTTTTGACGCCATCGGTGGCGGCAAGCTGGCCGGTCAGATCCTGACCTGCATGGAAGCCGCCATCAATCTGACGGCCAAGGAATATAGCCGTTACGGCTCATCGGTTCACAAGCAGGTCTACATCTATGGCGGCCTCGATGTGCGTCCCACCGAGTTCGGGCGCGGTTTTGGCATGTTCTGGGGCGTCGGCGGCTGGCTCTTGACCCCGTTCTTGGTCAAGATCGGTGCCGAGGCGGCGCAAAAGCTGCGTAACCGCGTGGCGTCGGAGCTCAAGACCACCTTTGCCAGCCATTATACAAAGGTCATCTCGCTGCAAGAGGCCCTCAGCCTCGATGCGATCAGCGCCTATAATCGTCGGGCGACGGGCGAAAAGTACCTGATCAATCCTAACCTCTAGGGCTAAGCCTTCACTAACGCCCTTTCCCCCCTTGAGGGGGAGAGGGTTGGGAGTGGGGGGTACATCCACTTCCCCATCCTTTGCTCGCAATGATGCGAATGCAGGGGTTCAGCGGGCCACGTTGAAGCGGTGCGAAGGGGTCTGGGTCCCCGCCTGCGCGGGGAACACGGAACATAGAAAACAAGGCCCACTACGGCCCTTCTGGCCACTTCCCCGAGAGGGGGAAGAGCTCAGATAGGCAAATCTTCCCCCTCTGGGGGCAGTACCGGCGAAGCCGGGGTAGGGGGTTAGCTTGCCTTCTTTTCAGGCGTTATCACCGCACCGACATGGGCTTCGCCCCTCGCTTGGGCCAGAGCGGTTTGACGCTGGCGTTCGGCATAGCCCGCCTTTTGCGCCTCGTCGCGATGGTCATAGCAGGCCGGGCAACTGACACCGGGAACATAGTGTTCCGAGGCCTGGTCCTCTTGGCTGACGGGCATGCGGCAGGCGTGGCATTGGCCATATCGGCCGAGGCTGAGGCCGTGGCCCACCGACACGCGCTGATCAAAGACGAAACATTCGCCTTCCCAAAGGCTTTCGGGCTCGGGCACGGTTTCGAGATATTTCAGGATGCCGCCATCGAGGTGATAGACCTCCTCAATGCCCTCAGCCTTGAGGAAGGCCGTGGATTTTTCACAGCGGATACCGCCGGTGCAGAACATGGCGACCTTGGGTGCCTCGGTGCCATCGAGCAGCGCCGCCCGATTGGCGCGGAACCAGTCTGGAAAGTCACGAAAGCTGGCGGTCTTGGGATTGATCGCGTTTTTGAAGGTGCCGATGCTGACTTCGTAATCGTTACGCGTATCGATAAGGATGGTGCTCGGATCCGCAATCAGGGCGTTCCAGTCGCTGGCCGCCACATAGTGGCCGACCTCAGTCAGGGGGTCGATATTGGGCTGGCCCATGGTCACGATCTCGCGCTTGAGCCGCACCTTCATCCGATAGAAGGGCATGGTCTCGGCGAAGCTATCCTTGACCGACAGGGTCGCGCAGCCGGGCAGGGTGCGGATATGGGCCAGCACCTGATCAATGCCCTCATGCGTGCCCGCAATGGTGCCATTAATCCCCTCGGGCGCTAGCAACAGCGTGCCCTTGACCCCTGCGGCGCGGCAAACAGGCTCAAGCCCCGCGCGAAGGGTCTCGCAGTCTTTAAAGGGGCTGAAACGATAGAGGGCGGTGACCCGGATGGGATAGGTGTGATCCGACATGGCTCATCTTACCGCCGAGTGGGGAAGCAGGCCAACGCCTTAAGCGCCCGCCTGCTTCCATTCGTCGCTTACATACGCTTCAGAGCGCAGATCTTGTTGCCGTCTGGATCGCGCAGATAGGCCAGATAGAGCTTGCCCTGCGCGCCTTCGCGAACGCCAGGAGCGTCTTCGCAGGTGGTGCCGCCATTGGCCACGCCAGCGGCATGCCAAGCATCGGCCTGCTCGGGGGTCGTGCAGGCGAAACCGATGGTGCCGCCATTGCTATAGGTCGCAGGCTCGCCATTGATCGGCAGAGAGACCGAGAAGACGCCCGTTGGCGTCATGTAGAAAATCCGGTGGCCATCGACATGGGCCGGGGCAACGCCCAGCGTGCCCAGAACGGCGTCATAGAAGGTCTTGGCCTTGGTCAGATCGTTCGTGCCGATCATGATATGTGAAAACATTGGCTTCTCCCTTTGTGGTC
>JBEGOG010000200.1:0-4000 GCA_041182125.1 Pseudomonadota bacterium | reverse complement strand
GGCCCTTGCGGCGCACGAGCTTGCAGTCGCGGTGACGCGTCTTCAACGACTTGAGCGAGCTTCTGACCTTCATAACGTCTTCTCGTTTGGCTCTCGAACAGTCCCTGCGCAAGTATGGCGGGCCCTGTCCGGTGGATAAGGAGCGAGGTCTATAGGTTCGGCTTAGCCGTGAGTCAATCATCAGGAGCGCATCGAGGCGTCGAAGGCCAATGAATTTTGACCGCACAGGCTTGTGATTGCCAGACCCTAGAGAGCCGCTTTAGACAGGGGCCTATGGATCGGCGTCTTTTCATCCGCCTCTCAGGGGCCTCTATGGCTGTGGGCCTGCCTCAGACGGCGCGCGCGCAGACACCGTCCATGGGCCCTGATGGCGCACCGATTCCCATTGCTCCAGCCTTGCCTCAGACCTCCGGCGATCCGATCTTTGATGCTTGGGCGGCCGATTTTAAGAGCCGAGCCATCGCGGGCGGTTGGTCGCCAGAATTGCTGACACGGGAATTGGCCGGATTGACGCCCGACCCGCGGGTCTTGGGCCTAGACCGCCGCCAGCCAGAACTGTCCAAACCGATGGGGGACTATATCCGAGGCGTGGTGGCGGACGATCGGATCGCTATGGGCCAGGCGCGGCGCTCCAGCCTGTCCTTTCTGCCGATGATGGAGGAGCGCTTCGGCGTGCCCGGTCAGGTCCTGGTCGCCATCTGGGGCGTGGAGACGGGATTTGGCGCGGTGATGGGTCAGTATGATGTGATCCGGTCTATGGCCACCTTGGCCGCACAAGGTCGCCGCCGGGCCTGGGCCGAGGCCCAACTCTTTGCCGCGCTGCGCATGATCTCGACCGGGGAGGCGACCCGCGAGCGATTGAGGGGCTCTTGGGCCGGGGCCTTGGGTCAGACCCAGTTCTTGCCGGAGACCTATGTCAACACAGCCCTAGACTTTGATGGCGATGGGCGGCGTGACATCTGGGGCTCAACGGCTGATGCGCTGGCCTCTGCGGCCAACCTTCTGGTCAAGGGCGGCTGGAAGCCCGGTCAGCCTTGGGCGCGTGAGGTGCTCTTGCCGCCGGGCTTCGATTTCGGCCTATCGGAAGGTCCGAACCAATCGGCCAAGATATGGTCAGGCCTTGGCGTACGGCCAGCCGATGGTTGGGGATGGGCCTTGGCCGATCAAGGCTTGGCCGCGAGCCTGATCTTGCCCGCTGGGGCCAAGGGGCCCGCCTTCCTGATCTTTGCCAATCACATGGCCATTCGAAGCTATAACAATGCTATGGCCTACGCCCTGTCTGTGGGCCTGCTGGCCGACCGGATCGCGGGTTCCGCGCCGCTGGTCACGCCTTGGCCGGTCGAGGTACCGCTCAGCAGTGCGGATCGGTTTGGTGCGCAGATCGCACTGGCGCAGCTCGGCTATGATGTCGGCGAGGCCGATGGGGTGATTGGTCTTCGCACCCGCAAGGCCTTGCGGTCTTGGCAACGTTCCGTGGGCGTTCCAGCCGATGGCTATCTGACCCTCGAGGGCGTACAGGCCCTTATGGCCTCAGCCCTGATGTTGCCGTCCTAGCTGTCCGAAATGGTGGGGTCAGGCTCAGCCAAATCCTCGCCAACCGCCTTGAGGGTGGGGTTTCGGAAGGCAAAGCCCAAGAGCGCAATCAGGATCACCACATTGAACGCGTAGGGCAGCGGCCCGCCTAGTTCGTACAGCATAACACCAAACACAGGCGCGATAATGTAGCAGGCCCCGTTGACCGCGGTGATGGCCCCCGCCACTTCGCCCTGCTCGGTCTGATCAACGGCCAAGGAGGATCCAGCGGTAAAGCCCGGACGACCAAAGCCATAGCCAAGGCTGGTCAAGGCAAAGGCCGTGACCACGGTGGCGTAGTTCGGTGCCAAGGCCATCATCACATTGCCAAGGACCGCTAGGCCTGCCCCCCAACGCATCAGCTGTCTTGGGCCAATGCGCAGCATCCGGATCAGACCCCATTGGGCCAAGAGACCCGCAACCGCACCAGCCATCATGGCCACGCCCGTAAAGCCTGAGGCTTGGGCTGGGGTTACGCCCATCTTGTCAATGATCAAGAAGCCGAGGGTCTGGCCATTAATGGCCTGAGCCGAACCCACCAAAAATCCATAGATAATGAAGGGCATCATGCGCGGATCGCGCCAAAGGCCCGTCTTACGCTTAAGCTTTGGCTCTAGGGCCTGAGCCTTCACCTTTTCAGCCCAAGCTATCCGAGATTCTGGACCGTCATCGGGAAGGCCGATCTGCACAACGGCCATCATAACAAAGGCCACCGTCGCAAAGGCAAACATCGGACCCGATAGGCCAACGATGGGCAGTACGAACAGCGGCGCAACGGCAGGGCCTAAGATGGTGCCCAATCCAAAGGCCGAGGCAAGGGTGGCCAAGGCCCCGGTGCGCTCGAACCGTTCCGAACGGTCAGCGACATAGGCTTGGGCGGCAGGGTTGGACGCGGACCCGACCAGACCGAAAATAGCCCGGGTCATGGCGGCCCCCGCAAAGATCACCATCGGTAATGCGAGCTTATTCAGGCCTGCCAGCACGACAAGGGCAAAGCCAAGCATCGAAACACCGAAGCCTGCAAGCCCCGTCACCACCATCTTCTTGCGGCCCACCCTATCGGACCTTTTCGCCCAAAAAGGTGCGGTGAGGGTCCAGAACAGAGCCGACATCGTGAAGATCGCTGCAATCAGCGTATCGCGAATGCCGATCTCTCGGCCAATGGCGGGTAGGACCGACTGCATCGACGTATTGCCAGCGGCAACGCTCATCAAAACGCAAAACAGGATGGTGAAGGATCGGCGGCGGGTCTGCTCAGGCGTAGAGGGCAGGCGACCGGCAAAACGGCGCAGAGGATCAAGGGGGCGGCTCATGGCGGGCACCATAGACGCGTGATCGGTCCCCGCAAACCGTCCGGAATCAATTAAACTGGGACCTTGTGCCGCAGCACCACCGCAGCGCGGCATTCCACAAGTTGCGCAAACTCCAAATTAAGCATTTCAGTGAGATAAGGCGAGATCGGCTTTGGGATAATCAGACCATGTTTCAGATCATAGGCATCGTTCTTCTGTTCGGGGCGGTGTTTGGCACCTACATCATGACCGGCGGAAATATGGCCGTGATCATTGAGGCCACCCCCCATGAGATGGCGACCATCGGCGGTGCAGGCATTGCGGCCTTCCTGATCAGTAACAGTCTGTCGACCATTAAGGCGACCGGAGGCGGACTGGCTAAGGCCGTAGCAGGCCCCAAATGGAAGGCCAGCGACTATACGGATCTCTTGTCCCTGCTGTTCCTGTTGACCAAGACCATGAAGTCCAAAGGCGTCATCGCCTTGGAAAGCCATATCGAAAAGCCCGAAGACAGCACAATCTTCTCGCGGTTTCCAAAGATCGTTAAGGACCATTTCGCAGTGGATTTCATCTGCGACACGCTGCGTATGATGACGATGAATCTTGAAGACCCGCATCAGGTCGAAGATGCGATGGAAAAGCAGCTCGAAAAGCACCATCACGAGGCGCTTGAGCCATCGCACGCCCTGCAAAATCTCGCCGATGCCCTGCCTGCCCTCGGGATCGTGGCCGCCGTGCTTGGCGTTATTAAGACCATGGGCTCGATTACGGAGCCGCCCGCAGTGCTCGGGGCCATGATCGGTAGCGCTCTGGTCGGAACCTTCCTCGGGGTGTTCCTCGCCTATGGGCTCGTCGGACCTTTCGCATCGCGATTGAAAGCGGTGATCGACGAAGAGGGGGCCTTTTACAAGATCATCCAAGCCGTCCTTGTGGCTCATCTTCACGGCAATGCGGCTCAAATCTCCGTCGAAATTGGTCGTGGAAACGTGCCAAGCGATTCTCAGCCCAGCTTTTTGGAGATGGAAGAGGCCCTCGGTGCCATTCCAAATGTCTGATTCCGCCCCCATGGTGGCTTTTTAGCATCGTAAGTTGGATTTTGATGCAGATCACGCTTGCGTGTTTTGCATATGACGGCA
>JBEGOG010000199.1:0-4023 GCA_041182125.1 Pseudomonadota bacterium | reverse complement strand
TCCATATCCCTCGGCGCCTAGCGCGCTCCGTCCGGGCAGAGCCCTACCAAGTCCGTATCGACACGGCCTTCGATGCCGTCGTGCGTCAGTGCGCCATGACCAATCCCAATCGGCCAGACCGGCAGGACACCTGGATCAATGGCCCGATTGAAACCCTGTATGGGGAACTGTTTCAGCGCGGGCTCGCACACAGTGTCGAATGTTGGCAAGACGGCAAGCTGGTCGGCGGGCTCTATGGCGTCACCCTTGGCGCGGCCTTTTTTGGCGAGAGCATGTTTTCCCGTGCCCGCGATGCCAGCAAGATCGCCCTCGTCCATCTGGTGGCGCGGCTGAAAATGGGACGGTTTCAACTCTTGGACGCTCAGTTCATGACCGACCATCTGGCCCAGTTCGGGGCCGTCGAGATCAATCGCATCGACTATAAAAGAAGACTTGGGTCCGCAGTCATCAGCTTGGCCGACTTCTACCGGCTACCGGCCTATGCGGCGGGTGCAGAGGTCTTGCAGGCGATCAACCACGCATCATAGACCGGATGCTGGAAGGGATTGAGGCCCGGCGTCGAGGCAAACATCCATCCCCGAAACAACTGACGGCCCGGCGTGATGGCGCGATCTGCACCACGTGTCGCTTCGGAATCGATCTGAACATGGGCGATGGAGTCTCGAACGGGCTCGTTAGAGGCTGACGTCTCGCAGGTCCTGACCGAAAAGATCAGGGATTTATAACGGATCGGCTGATTGATCGGCACTTCAAAGCGCATGGTTTCAGCTGTGATCTTGTCCAGCACCTGCATAACGGCGACCGCATAGCGCTTGCGCTTTGGAACCTCATAGACGCGGCGGCCCGAGGCTGAACCCGGCAAGGTGGCCTCGGTCGGATCATTGGGCACCGGCGCGACGACAACATCCGGGGTGGTTTCGGGCGCTGCCTTACCCGCTTCAGAAGGGCCTGCCGGAGCCGGAACCTTCGAGGGCATGACCCCTTGAAGGAGGCCACCAATGGGATCGGTCGCCTGTGCGTGTCCTGAGGAAACGCCCAAACCGGTTGCTGCCATCAGGCCAAAGACAAATAACCAGCGTGCGCGCACGAGACCTAGTCCGGCTTCCAAGCCTGATAGTCACCGGTCGCCTCAGGGCGTTGACCACCTTTGCCAATAGCGCCCTTAGGCCGCCAAGCGTGAATGGTACCGGACAGATTAGGCTTGTGATCCTTTTCCCAAGACTGCCGCTTCAGCGGCGCGTTGATGGGATGATCATCAAAGGTGTAGTGCAGCCAGCCATGCCAATCTGGTGGGACCTTTGAGGCCTCGGCATAGCCATTGTAGATCACCCAACGGCGCTTGCGACCGTCATAGCTGTCGCGGTTGTCTTTGGCTTCGAAATAACGGTTTCCCGTTGCGTCTTGGCCGACAAAGATTCCGCGACGTCCGATCGTGAAACGAGCGCCAATCGTGGCTCCGTTCCACCAGGTGAAGATGGCTTTCAGCACTTTGAACAGACCATTGTTTACAAGGTTTGCGACTCTGCCGATCCGACGGATGGGCTGTCTGGACTATAGGTGGCCGTCCGCGCTGCGTCCAGCTTAGCGCAACAATCGGCGAGAAATGTCGCAAGGCCAAAATACAACAACATCTTGTGGATAGGCTTCACGTTTCTTACCACATCTATTGCGAACATAGGCTTTCGGCCGTAGCCTCGCTATTAGATTTGGGAGGCGGTTATGCGCTTTGACTACCGGTATACAGCGCCGCAGCTCAGCGGCGGGACCTTAGAGACCCGCTGGATCGATCGGACCGACGATGTGGTGGCCGTTAGCGCCCCTCGCGACTGGACTTCGGTGCGGGTTGAGTCGTGGTTGGACTGGGCTCAGAGCCTTCCCGATGATTTTCCCACAGTGGAGCTTCCGACGGCCCTTGCCAAGGACGCGCCCTACAATTCAGCGCTCGAAGAAGGGCCCGCTCGCTATGCCCGCCGCATCGCCGCTTGGGGATGGGCGCTTGGCCTGTTCGACCGTGATGTCGATGCCGTTAGCTTCCACGATAGCCTGCTCGGCAGCATGGTCGAGGGCCTGGCCGCTCCCGGCGCTGCGAGAGCGTCAGGCCCTCGCGTGTCGCCCCTCGTCGGCGACGGCAACCGCCCCCTGACCGAAGCGCGCGCCATCGACCTTGAAGATATCGAGTTTCCAGAGACGGTCCGGTCCCACGTCTCCAAAGTCCGTAGCCACGCCGCGACCCAAGACGCCTTACTGGCAGTCAATAGCCGCCTGCAAACGGTGATGAATGCCATCTTGCGCTGTGATGGTGATGCCGGACATTGCGCTGATCCCCATCACAATATCGCCCTTGCCCGCGCCGCGCGGGACGCACGCAACAGCGGCGTCTCTGACGCCCTGATCCTCACGGCCATCAACCTGGCCAAATCAGGCGAGCGGGAATGGCGCGGCATGGGTGAGCCGACAAGTCTCGCCCTCGAGACCTTGATCATCACCAGTATCCGAGATGAGGTTGAGGCGGGAAGCCGTGCCGCCGCTCAAGCCGCAACGGCGGGATGGGAAACCGGTCAAGTGGTCATCACCTTTGACCAGCGCGACGCCGAAGCCATCACGCGCCTCAATCACGCGCCCAAGGCTGCAATCGACGCAACGCGGTTCTGGAGTGATGACGGGTTCGACGCCGACGGTTTCGCCGCAACGGTCCGTCTATGGACCTTGGCCCTCGAGATCGACGGTGCCGCAGGCTATAGCGCCACCGCGAACGCTGCCACATCACGCTATCGTTGGCGTCCGCTTGGTCTGACCTTGGCTGGCGTGTCCGAACTGCTGATCATGCAGGCCATCGCCTATGCCTCTGACGAGGGCCGCAATGCCGTTGGCAGCCTCTATAGCCTCGCCTTCGCGGCCTCACTGCAAGCCTCAGCCGAAATGGCCGCCGTTGCAGGCCCCTACCCCGAATTTGATCAAGACCGCGACGCGCGCCTAGCCGCGATCATGCAGCGGCTGGAGGCTAGCGCCGTGCTGGCCAAGGGTGAAGAGCTGGCCGCGATGGCCGTTCCGCTGATGAGCGATGGCTTGACCAAGGCGCGCGCTACAGGTCTGCGCAACGCTGAAACCCTCGCCCTATTCGATGATGATGAGATCAAGCTGCGACTGGGCGGGATCAGCCTGTCCGCCGCACCTTGGGCCGGTGCCGTGACGGTAGCCGAGACTGAGGATGGCACCATCATCCGCACCCTCTCGCAGGCCACCATTGAGGGCCTGCGCCATCTGGACCTAAATATCGACTCTGCGGCTGTTCACGTGCTGGGCCATGGCGACCTTGCCGATGCGCCGGGGATCAACCCTGCGGCGCTCAAGGCCAAGGGCTTGACGGACCACGAGATCGACGCCGCCGAAGCGACGCTGCGTTTGACCGGCGACATCTGCCTCGCCTTCTCGCCCGCCGTGATTGGTGAAGGCTTCCTGAAGGACATTTTGGGAGCCGATGCCGAGGCCCTCAGTGCGCCAGACTTCAACACCCTCGCCCATCTTGGCTTTAGCCCAGAGGCGATCCATCAGGCCCAGACCCCTGCCAGCGGCACCGGTGATCTGGATAGCTGGGCTGGCCTATCGAGCCCCCATTGGGGCGTGTTCCGCCGTGCCGATGGGCTAGAGGGACCAGAGCTTCTGGCGCGCCTGGCCATGACGGTCGCGGCCGAGGCTTTTACCTGCGCGCCCGCGATCACGCCCTTACCCTTGGCCTATGCGGATGACCCGGCCATTGCCAATCGTTTGCAGTCGGCAGCGGCGCGGGCTGGCCTCAGAGCGGTCACGCTGCGCCGTGCGCCAGCACCGGCCAATCTGACCCTTAATCTGCCCGATATCGAGGATGAAGCGCCTCGGCGCGAGGCTCCACGCCGCGCAGAGCCGCAACCTGAACCCATCATCAGCGAGCGCATTGTTGAGCGGATCGTTGAACGGGACCGCGTACGCCGCAAGCTGCCGGACCGCCGCAAGGGATATATCCAAAAGGCCGCTGTGGGTGGCCAC
>JBEGOG010000198.1:0-4039 GCA_041182125.1 Pseudomonadota bacterium | reverse complement strand
GCCATCCGCGCCCTCTTGGCCATGATCAAGAGCCGCTATCCATGATGAGCTATGATCCTCGGACAACCGCTCTGCAAGGCGATATGGCCTCTGAGGCCCTGCAAGGGCTTGTCCCCGCCAAGACCTATAAGACACCGATCCCGATGCAGGTCAGCGCCGCCGTCGTGCCTATCCGCGCCGCACCCGTGGGCGATGCCGAACAGTGGGACCAGATGATCTTTGGCGAGGGCTTTGAGCTGTTGGCCGAGGTCGATGGCTTTGGCTGGGGACAGGCTCGGCGCGATGGCTATGTTGGCTATGTCGCCCTCGATGCCCTATCGGCCCCGGTTCTGGCCCCAACCCACAGGGTCAGCGCCCTTCGCACCTATGGCTTTAGCGAACCGTCGATCAAGTCGGCTCCCATTGGCCTCTATAGCCTCAATGCGCTGGTGACGGTGGAGGCGCGCGAGGGTCGCTTTGTTCGCACCGCGCGCGCCGGCTGGTTCGTCGAGAGCCAACTTTGCCCCATCGGCCAGTTCGAAACCGATCCGGTCACCGTCGCCGAGCGGTTCTTAGGCGCGCCCTATCAGTGGGGGGGACGAGAGAGCTTGGGACTCGACTGTTCGGGTCTGGTGCAACAGGCCTTCTATGCCTGCGGGCGGACCTGTCCGCGTGATACCGACATGCAGGCGGCGCAGATCGGCACATCGATCGACGGCACCGACTTAAGACGCGGCGATCTGGTGTTCTGGAAGGGGCATGTGGGGATGATGCAGGACGGCGTCACCTTGCTCCATGCCAATGCCCATCATATGGCCGTCGAAAGTGAACCGCTGGCGGGCGCGATCTTTCGGATCGAGGCGTCGGGAAGTGGAAAACCGACCGCCTTTCGCCGACCCTGAGGGCTGACGAAAGGCTAGATCAGGTCAATTAGGCCGCTGGTTTTGCGGCTGGCGCTGGCGCTGGCGCTGCTGCGGGTGCCGCTGCGGCGTCTGCTGCAGGCGCTGCTGCTGCAGGAGCGGGAGCCGGGATCTGCAGGGTGGAGCCGAGGCTATGCAGATAGGCAATCATATTGATGCGATCTTCGGGCTTCTTCAGGCCGACAAACGACATCTTGGTGCCAGCAATATATTTTTGTGGGGCAGTGAGGAAACCGTTGAGCTGCTCATAGCCCCAAGCTGGGGTCTTTGAGCCAAATTCCTTCAGGCCGTCAGAATAGGCCATGCCCGCGTGGCTGCCGGGCTTCATCCCAACAACACCATAAAGGTTTGGCCCGACCATGTTCGCCCCGCCCTGATTGAAGCTGTGGCAAGAGGCGCACTTCTTGGCGACGGCCTCACCGGCGGCGATATCAGCGGTCGGCAACACCGTGCCCCAGTCGATCGCCACTTCGACCGCAGCCGCGCCACCTTCACCTGCCTCTTCAGCAACCGTGATGGCATAGCCAGGTTTTTCAACCGGCTCGACCTTATAGATGACGCTCGTCAATTCTTTGAGGCCGACAATGGCCAGTCCAGTCGCCAATACGGCGCCAGCGATCTTGTTAAAGCCCAGGTCGCTCATGTTCTTTCGTAAGCCCTCTCAGCAGGCGTCAGTCCCCAACGGGAATCCACGCCCTGTTCTTGCGTTTGCGTCTCTTACACGCTACCGCCGCTCGTGCAACGTTCCAATTGGCCCGTCAGAGCGACAGGTCCATGAGGCGCGCCAATTGGTCGCAAATACCGCTGTGTTTGGGACCATTTCAATAGAAGATGTGCACCGCCCCTAAGGTTTCGGAATTTTGCCTATGAACCCGATCATCATCATCCCCGCCCGACTGGCTGCGACAAGGCTTCCGGGCAAGCCCTTGGCCATGATCGGCGGGGCGCCGATGATCGTTCGGGTCCTGCGCCAAGCTGAGGCTGCGAAGGCCGGTCCGGTCGCAGTGGCAGCGGGGGATCAGGCCATTGTCGATGCGGTTGAGGCGGCTGGCGGTCGGGCGATCCTGACCGATCCGGACCTGCCATCGGGATCTGACCGGATCCTCGCGGCACTCGACGTGCTGGACCCCAAGGGGGCGCATGATGTGGTGGTGAACCTACAGGGCGACATCCCGTTCATTTCGCCCAGCGCCCTGTCCGCCTGCACCGACCTCTTGGCAGCAGAGCCCACTTGCGACATCGCAACCTTGGTCGCACCGGAGACCAAAGCCGCCGACCGCTCTGATCCAGACCTGCCCAAGGCGGTGATGGCGATGGACGCACAACACAGACGCGGGCGAGCCCTCTATTTCACGCGCTCGACACTCTATGGCGACGCGCCGGTCTGGCTCCATATCGGCATCTATGCCTATCGCCGCGAGGCCCTGCTTCGTTTCAACGCCGCCGCTCCCTCGCCTTTGGAGCGGCTTGAGCGACTGGAACAGCTTCGGGCGCTGGAGATGGGCCTGTCGATCTGGGCCTCGACGGTGGACAGTTTCCCCATCTCGGTGGATACCCCTTCGGACCTTGAGGCCGCCTGCGCCTTCGCGGCCAAACTCTAACCGGATCAGTCGCCCATGACGTCCCTTCCAAAGATCGCCTTCCAAGGCGAACTCGGTGCCAACAGCCACGAAGCCTGCTCACTGCATTTTCCTGGGCATGAGGCCGTGCCCTGCCCGACCTTTGACGAGGCCTTTGAGGCGGTGCGCAGCGGGGCCTGCGCCCTGGCCATGATCCCAGTTGAAAATTCGGTGGCCGGGCGCGTGGCCGATGTTCATCACCTCTTGCCCTCATCGGGTCTGAAGATCATCGGTGAGCGCTTCATGCCCATTCACCACCAACTGCTGGCCAATCGCGGCGTGAGCTTGGCGCAGGTTCGGGACGTATCGAGCCATGTCATGGCGCTGGCCCAATGCCGCAAGGTGATCAAATCCCATGGGCTGACGGCCCATATTGTCGGCGATACGGCAGGCGCCGCCCGGTTCTTGGCGGCCAATCCTGATCCCACCCAAGCGGCCATCGCCTCGCGCATGGCGGCGGAGCTCTATGGCCTAGATATTCTGCAAAAGGACATTGAGGACGCGGCCCACAATACGACCCGCTTCTTGGTGATGACGGCCGATCCCTCGCCCGCCGCTCCGCCCAGCGAGGCGCGCTGCGTCACCAGCTTTGTGTTCCGCGTCCGCAACCTTCCTGCGGCCCTCTATAAGGCCCTCGGCGGCTTTGCGACCAACGGCGTCAATATGAGCAAGCTGGAAAGCTATATGGAGGATGGGGCCTTCACCGCCACCATGTTCTATGCCGAGGTGGATGGTCGCCCCGAAGACGCCGCCATGGGCCTAGCCTTCGAGGAACTGGGCTTCTTCACCGACCGATTTGAGATTCTTGGCGTCTATCCCGCCGATCCCTTCCGCGACCGCGCCTAAAAGCCTTCGACCCAAGCCTTCAGGATGGTGTGGGCGATGGCCAAGGGTGGTGGGGCAAAAACACCCGGCAGGTCACCCTTGAGCAGGGCGGCGGCCTCATCACGGCTGAACCAGCGCACCTCTTCCAGCTCGGTCTGATCGGGCGTGGCCTCATCATCGCTGACCTCGGCAATCAGGCCGATCATCAGGCTGGAGGGATAGGGCCAGGGCTGGGTCGAGTGATAGCGCACCGATAGGGCAGTCAGACCCGATTCTTCCTTCACCTCGCGGGCGCAGGCCTCCTCGATCGACTCGCCGGGCTCTAGGAAACCAGCAAGGGCAGAGAACATGCCCTTGGGCCAAATGGCTTGGCGTCCCAAGAGACAGCGCTCACCAAAGACCGGAAGCATGATCACGACCGGATCCGTGCGCGGGAAGTGCTCCCCGTTGCACGAAGGACAGGCCCGCTTCCAGCCCCCTTCACGCACTTCACTCGGCTGGCCACAGGCCGAGCAGAACTTATGACGACGGCGCCATTCAAACAGGCTCTTGGCGGTCGACAGGATGGCGGCATCAGACGCGGGCAGACGCGGCGCGACCGCGCGCAGATCCTCGAACCGGCCGAGCCCGTTCAATGGCCCTTCTGCCGGATCCGCGCCGCCTTCAAGGTCCACAGCAAAGACGGCGGTCTCTTTC
>JBEGOG010000197.1:0-4058 GCA_041182125.1 Pseudomonadota bacterium | reverse complement strand
AGGCATAGGATCGTGCCCAAGATCGCGACCTGAACGCCGCGCTTAGGACCAAACCGCCCGTCGAGATAGCCGCCAAAATAGCCGCCAAAAACCGCAAAGATGCTGAGAGCGACGCCATAGATCAGCATCTCCAGCACGCCCCAATGCATGACACCGGCCGCATAGACGCCGCCAAACAGCAAAAGGGCGGTCATGGCGTCGACATAGATCATCCGCGCACCCAAGAAGATCGCGGCATCCTTATGGCCCTTCAACAGCCCCAGCATCCCGCGAAGGGTTTCGACGCCGCCTTTCAGCGCCTGCATAACCGTGGCACCCGTCTTGGGCTCGTCGGGCGTGAACAGGAACAGCGGGATGGTCCAGATCGCAAAGAGCACCGCAGCGATGGGGGCCACAATCCGGTCGGTCTCATGCTTGAGCGGATCGAGGCCGAACAGGGGATGGGCCGGAATGAACGGCCAATCGACCTTGCCCGGCAAGGCAAAGGCCCAAAGTACGAAGATCAGAGCCAAAACCGACAGGCCATTGCCACACATGAGCCCAAGACCCGAGGCCGTATGGGCCTTATCCATACCTGCCGCCCGGATCAGCAGGGCATTGTGCAACATCTCGATATAGGCAAACAAAACTGCAATGATGGTCGCCAAGACCACCACGGTCGCGACGCTGAGCCCCGAGCCATCGGGCTTGGTCCACCAGAGGGAAAAGATCATCGGCACCATCAGGGCAACGCCGAGCAGGATGCCCGGTTTGCGCGGTCCAAGCCTGTCAATGGCGGCACCGAGCAGGGGTGCTGTGAAGGCGACGATCAGACCCGACCACATGCCATAGGCGGCGACCATGGCTTGGCCGCGCACCGGATCTCCGACCACGACGGTCGAGAAATAGGGCATGAACACATAGATGGTGATCAGGATGACATAGGGGTCTCGCGCGCCCTGATGCAAAGCCCAAGAAATACCCCCCAAAGAGAGGCCGCGCGGTTTGTCGGCTGCTGATGCAGTCCCGATCGCCTGATCCGTCATCTATCCTCCGGACGGACCCTCTTTTTGTGTGGTCTCGCCTATCGCAACGGTGGACCGCCCATAGCGGTTTGTCAGCCCCCTAAACGCCTTTTCCCTGTATTGATCGACATAATTCTAGCCTGCGAGGCGCGCCTCAACGGCAGTCAGCACATCCTTTAAGGACAGCTCAAACCCTTCTGCCAGCAAGGCTTGGCTCAAGGCGGTCAGGCAGAGCCGGACATTGGTCGGTGCAGCGCTAGCCCCCATCAGACCGATGCGCCAGATCTTGCCCTTTAGGGGGCCAAGGCCTGCGCCAATCTCGACGCCGTGGGTGGCCAACATCCGCGCTCGCACCGCTGCCTCGTCAATGCCCTCAGGCACCTTGATGGGATTAAGCTGGGGCAGGCGGTCAGCCTTGGCGGTCAAGAACTCTAGACCCGCAGCCATGATCCCGGCGGCCAAGGCCTCGTGGCAACGCCGATGACGGGCAATCGAGGCCTCGACACCCTCTTCGAACAGAACACAAAGGGCCTCGTGCAGGCCATAGATGGCATTGATCGGGGCGGTATGGTGATAGGTTCGGCCGCCAACGCCGCTCCAATAGCCCATCAGCAGACTGACATCGAACAGCCAAGTGCGGGCCTTGGTCTTACGCGCGGCAATCGCCTCAAGCGCCCTTGGACCAAAGGCAATCGGGGCCAGTCCGGGAGGGGCAGCAAGGCACTTTTGGGTCGCCGAATAGACGACATCCGCATCCCACGCGGCGACATCGACCTCAACCCCGCCAAGGGCCGTGACCGCATCGACAACGGTCAAGGCTCCATGCTCCCTTGCGAGGGCGCAGAGCGGGCCGGGGTCGGAATGGACGCCGGTCGAGGTCTCCGCCTGAACAAAGGCCAGAACCTTGGCCCCGCGCGCCCAAAGCGCCGCCTCGACCTTGCGCAGGTCAATAGGCTCGCCCCAGCCATGCTCAACGCGAATCACTTCAGCACCGGCCCGTTCGGCCATATCGGCCATCCGTTCGCCAAATTGACCATTGATCGCGATCACCGCCACCTCGCCCGGTTCGAGCAGGTTCATGATCGCGGCCTCCATCGCCCCGGTTCCGGGTGCTGGAAGGGGTAGGCACACATGGTCCGGAGCCTTGAACAGGATCTGCAAACCAGCCTTGGTCTCCTCCATAAGCGATTGAAATACTGGATCAAGATGGCCGATGGTGGCGCGGGCCTGAGCCTGCAGCACACGCTGAGAGACCTCAGACGGGCCGGGGCCCATCAGGATTCGCTGAGGCGGAAAAAAACTACGCATAGCTACCCGTTCTCACGCCTTGGTGATTGGCTTGTTCGGCGCAGATGACCCATAAGAAAGGTCCCTGGATGGAGGTCCACGGTACCAGTTGCGCCCGTCGCTAGATCGTATGGTCCGGCGGCGGGCGTTTTGTTTTAGGCGAGGAGCTGGTCAGCCACCTTGTCACGCATCGCATCATCGACCCCCAGCGCCTTGACCAGATAGTCATCAAGGCTGGAATAGCGATCTTCGATCCTCTCAAAGGCGCGCTCGAGATAGGATGCCTCGACCCCTAAGAAGGCCTTGACGGCCTCTGGCGTCGGCTCACCGCCGAAATAGCCCTTAACCATTTCGGTCGCTGTCGGAACACGCTCTTCGATCCGCGCGGCAACATTGGTCAGAAGATAATCTTCCATCACATCGTCGCGGTGAACGCCCAGCACATGATGGGTCAAGGCCGCCAACATGCCGGTGCGATCCTTGCCCGCCGCGCAGTGGATCAGGACCGCGCCCTTGCCCGAGGCCACAGCTTGGAAATAGCGTGAGAACAGATCGATATGACGGTCTTCAAAGGGGGCGTGGGTGTAGTAGTTGAGCATATAGGTCCGCACGGCCTCTTCATTGAGACCCGAGGCGCGGAGCACCTCCATATGCGGGGCCTCGACCTGATCGCCCGTGTCATTTTCAATGACCTGACCGGTAAAGCCCACCGGAAACCGCGAGGGTTCGCGAAGACGTTCCCCGGGCCGGCGCAGATCAACCACATAGGCGATCCCTAGTCCGGCAAAGGTCTCTAGGTCGGCGTCGGTCGCCTGACTGAGGTTGGCGGACCGGAACAGCTGGCCTGATTTGACCTTGCGACCCGCCGCAGTGACGTAGTTGCCATAGTCACGAAAGTTGTTGATGCCATCAAAGGCGTGAATGCGCTTGCTCATGGGACTATTTCTTAGCGCCCCAAATCGATGATGGCGAGCCTTTGACAAAGAATTCACACAGCGGCCATAGTGCCCCATGACCGAGCAGCACAGCTTTACCAGTTTTGATGGCCAGACCATCGCCTATCACACCCTCGGCGAGGGACGCCCCACCCTGCTGCTGCATGGCTTCATGGCCAGCACGCAGATCAACTGGACCGGACCGGGCATCACCGCCAAGATCGCTGCCTTGGGCCGCAAGGTCATAGCGCTTGATTTTCGCGGCCACGGGGCCAGCGCCCCCTTCAATGCCGAGGCTGATTTTCCCCCGGACGTGCTGTCGATGGATGTCGAGGCCTTGCTGGGCCATCTGGGTCTGAGCGATGTGGATCTGGTCGGCTATTCGATGGGGGCTCGGACGGCGGTGCGGCTGCTGATCCGAGGCTTTCGGCCGGGCAAGCTGGTGATGGGCGGCATGGGCGATACGGGCGCGACCACCATCGGCAACCGCATGGCCTTCTTTGAAGACAGCCTTCTCAAGGGAGAACAGGCCGCCAACCCTGCCGCTGGCAAGCGGATGGCGGCGATGCTGGCGGCGCAGGGTCTATCGCCCCTGTCGATGCTGAAGGTCCTAAAGTCCCAACTGCCAGTCGATCCCGCAGCGCTCGCCACTATCCCGACGCCGATCTTGATCATCAATGGGGCGCAGGACGAGGATAATGGCTCCCCCGAAGGGCTGGCCAAGCTTTTCCCCAATGCTGAGGCCAAGCGGGTGCAAGGCGACCATCTGACCGCCATCGGTGATCCCGCCCTCGGCGACCTGATCTGCGATTTTTTGGGTGCCGGTTAGAGC
>JBEGOG010000196.1:0-4062 GCA_041182125.1 Pseudomonadota bacterium | reverse complement strand
GGTCGATCTGGCCGCATCGGGCGAGGCGGAAAAGGTTGAATCTGAGGCCCTGCGCAGCCTTTTGGCCTCCTTGGCCAACCTGCCGGCCGACGATGTGCCGGTGGGCGAGGACGAGCACGGCAATGTCGAGGTCCGCCGCTGGGGTGACCCCAAGGACGTGCCCGCCGCCACGCTGAACCAGCCTAAGGACCATGTCGATCTCGGCGAGGGCCTCGGCATGATGGATTTCGACGCTGCGGCCCGCATGAGTGGCGCGCGGTTCGTCGTCCTCAAAAGCCAGATCGCGCGGCTAGAACGGGCGCTTGGCCAGTTCATGCTCGACCTGCAGACCGTCCAGAACGGCTATATGGAGGTCTCACCGCCTCTGCTGGTCAAGGACGAGGCCCTCTTTGGTACGGGGCAGTTGCCAAAGTTTGCGGAGGACCTGTTTCGCACGACGGGAGATCACTGGCTGATCCCCACCGCCGAGGTCTCGATCACCAATATTGTGCGTGAGCAGATCGTGGCGACCGAGGACTTGCCCCTGCGGATGACGGCCTTGACGCCGAGCTTCCGGTCTGAGGCCGGGGCGTCGGGACGCGATACGCGCGGCATGATCCGGCAGCATCAGTTCTACAAGGTCGAGTTGGTTTCCATCACCACGCCCGAACAGTCCGAAGAGGAACATCTGCGCATGGTCGGTTGCGCCGAGGGCGTGCTCAAGGCGCTAGGCCTGCCGTTCCGCACCATGCTGCTCTGCACCGGCGATATGGGCTTTGGTGCGCGCAAGACCTATGACCTAGAGGTCTGGCTGCCGAGCCAGAACACCTATCGCGAGATAAGTTCCTGCTCCAACTGCGGCGATTTCCAAGCCCGGCGCATGGATGCCAGGTTCAAGGCGGCGGGCGAGAAGGGCACTCGGTTCGTCCACACGCTCAACGGCTCGGGCCTCGCGGTTGGCCGCACGCTGGTGGCGGTTCTGGAGAACTATCAGCAGGCCGATGGCAGCATCCTAATCCCTGAGGCCTTGGTGCCCTATATGGGCGGCGTGACCCAGATCGGTGGCAAGGCCTAAGGCCGGACTATGCGCATCCTGCTCACCAACGACGATGGTATCCATGCCGAGGGCCTAGCCTGCCTAGAAAAGATCGCGGCGGCCCTTTCCGACGATGTCTGGGTCGTTGCGCCGGAGCGCGAGCAGTCTGGCGCGAGCCGTGCGGTGACCCTGTCCGAGCCCTTGCGGGTGCGGCACATTAGCGAGAAGCGGTTTGCCGTATTGGGCACGCCGACCGACTGCACCCTTCTGGGCATTCAGGAACTGATCCCCGGCAAGCGGCCCGATCTGGTCCTGTCCGGCGTCAATCACGGTCAGAATATGGGCGAGGATGTTAGCATGTCGGGCACGGTTGCCGGTGCCATTCAGGGGATGGCCCTTGGCGTTCCGGCGATGGCGCTGAGCCAAGCGCGCCGCATCCGCCACCAAGACCATCATATTCACTTTGCCACCGCCGAAGCCTTCGGGCCTGGAGTAATCCGACAGGTGCTCAAGGCCGGTTGGCCGAGCGACGTGGTGATCAATATCAACTTCCCCGATCTCGACGCCTCTGAGGTCAAGGAGGTTGAGGTCACGCGGCAAGGCTTTCGCGACAATCCGCTGATCCAGGCCGAGCGACGGACGGACCTGCGCAATAATGACTATTACTGGCTGGGCTTTCGCGGACAGATGTCCAACCCCGCTGATGGCACCGATTTGCGTGCCATTTATGACGGCAAGATCTCGGTCACGCCGCTCCATATCGACCTTACCCACAATGCCACAGTCCACGAGCTGAAAAAGGCTCTGGGCGGCACGCCGCCAAGAGGGTAGCAAGGTCCATGACCGATGAGCCAGAAACCGACGACACCCGGCGCGCCCGCCTGATCTTGGGTCTGCGTTCGCAAGGCGTGACGGATCCCAACGTTCTGGCTGCGGTGGAGCAGACGCCGCGCGACCTGTTCGTGCCCGATCTGTTTCAGGACCGGACCTGGGAAGATTCGGCCCTGCCCATCGCCTGCGGTCAGACCATCAGCCAGCCCTTTATCGTGGGCCTGATGACCCAAGCCCTAACGCTCGAGCCCCGCTCACGGGTTTTGGAGATTGGTACCGGATCTGGCTATCAAACTGCCGTCTTGGCGCGGCTCGCCCGTTATGTGTACACGGTCGAGCGCTATCGCACATTGATGGGCGAGGCGGAAAAGCGGTTCAAGGCTCTCGATCTGACCAATATCATCACCCGGTTCGGGGACGGTGCAGAGGGCTGGCGCGATCAGGCACCTTTTGACCGCATTTTGGTCACAGCCGCAGCACCAGGTGAGCCTAGAGAGCTCTTGTCGCAACTGAAGCCCTCTGGCGTGCTGGTTGCCCCGGTTGGACGTGGGCCCGTGCAGAGCCTGATGCGCTATGCTGGCGACGGACAGGGAGATTTCAAGGTGGAGACTCTCTGTGATGTCCGGTTTGTGCCCTTACTTGAGGGTGTGGCTCGGGAACTATAACTTGTGGAATTATTTATTGATTTGCTTGAGTGGGCGGCATGGTAAAGGGTCTTCGACCATGCCAACGGTGATTCCCGCCATCTTTCGTTTGGAGCGGCGATGAAAAAAGTCCTGATCTTGGCCTCGGCCCTTGCCCTCAGTGTTAGCCCCCTGAGCGGAGAAGTCCTGCGCGCCGACGCGGCGAGCAAGTCCTCTCAGTCTACCAAGCGTTCAACGGTTGATGCCGAGGGCACCTATAAGGTGGTCAAGGGCGATACGGTCGAGGCGATTGCCAAGCGCTTGGGCATGACCCAAGCTGACCTGATCGAGATGAATGGTCTTAAAAAGCCCTATGCCCTGTCTTTGGGCAAGGTGCTGAAGGTCACGCCTTCAAAGGCCCCGTCTCGGATCGACGTTAAATCGAACGGCGCTAGCCCTTCGACCTACAAGGTCGCCAGCGGCGACACGGTGGGCGGGATCGCCAATCGAACCGGCGTAAGCCAAGCCGAGATCATTGAACTGAACGGTTTGCAGCGGCCCTATGCGCTCAAGCTCGGACAGGTTCTGAACCTGACCGCAGCCAAGGCCGCTGTAGCGGCTGAACCTAAGGCTAAGACCAAGCCGACCGAGCCATTGCCTGAGGCCTCCAGCGCCACCTATCGGGTGAAAAGCGGCGATACGGTCGGCCTGATCGCCAAGCGTTTAAAGGTCAGCCAAGACGATATCATCGCGCTGAACGACCTTGAAAAGCCCTATGGCCTATCTGTGGGCAAGGTCCTGAAGGTGCCGGGTCAGGCGGACGCCACACCAAGCGCAAAATCTGATACCAAGTCAGCGCCTGTCGCCCAGGCTACCGAAACCGTTGACACCTACAAGGTGGCAAGGGGCGACACAGTTGGTCTGATCGCCAAGCGTCTGAAGGTCAGCCAGTCAGAGATCATCGCGCTGAACGGGCTGAAGAGACCTTATGCCCTGAGGTTTGGTGAGCGGATAAAGGTCCCCGGCTCTGCGGTCGTGCCCCGTCAGGTGGAGGCCGATATTGCGCCCGCCATCGAAATCTCGACCCAGTCCTATGCGGCGCTGCCCAAGCATGTGCAGGGCGGCAAGGGCACCTACAAGGTTGTGCGCGGCGATACGGTTGCCAGCGTGGCCCGGCGTCTGGGGATGGACAAAGACGATCTGATCCAGATGAACGGCCTGAAAAAGCCCTATGCCCTGCCACGGGGTAAGGTGCTGAAGGTCCCCGCACCGATGGTCTATGAGGTCCAGCGCGGTGATACCTATTCAGACATTGCCAATCGCTTTGATGTTAGCGTCTCTGACCTGACCAAGCTGAACAGGACCACCTCCAGCAAGGGGCTGCGTCCCGGTCAGAAGCTCAAGCTTCCGCCTGAGGTTCAGGAGCGTCTGACGAAGAAGGCGCAGGCCGCTGAGCGGGCCGCGCAGCAGGCCGCCGCTGACCGCGCCGAAGCGGTGCGCTTCGAAGCCGAGCAGGAAACCATCCGTCGTGAAGCGGCCCGATTGGCCAATGAGCGGGCCCTTGCGGCCAAACGCGCCGCAGATGATGCCGCA
>JBEGOG010000195.1:0-6342 GCA_041182125.1 Pseudomonadota bacterium | reverse complement strand
GACCATATTGCCGACAACTACTGGAATCTCCACGCCCAACCGCGTGACAGTTGGACCCATGAGCTCGACCTTCGGCCCTGGTCGGAAAGCTGGTAGGCGCTGGATCAATGATTTTTGGACGCCCCAGTCCATTTCATCGTTGAGCGGCTCGACGCGGACCGATAGAGCTAAGGCTTAAACATAAAGTTCGGGGGTCGGCGATGCCGAGGGCAAAACTCATTCCAATGCTGGTGGCCGCGGTCGTCGGTCTGGGCCTCATCGCTGGCGTTGGCGTCTGGTGGACCAACAAGCAGCGCTATGAAAAGACCGACAATGCCTATGTTCAGGCTGATACGGTCACGGTCAGCCCCCAGATCGATGGTTATGTCGCCGAGGTCTTGGTCGCTGACAATCAAAGGGTCGAGGCCGGTCAGGTCCTCGTGCGTTTGGATGGTTCGCAATCGGAAGCCAAGGAGCAGGCCCTGATCGCACAGCGCGCCGCCGTCGTCACCAGCGCCAAGGTCGACGCTCAGCGCGCCGCTCTCGATCTGCAACGATACCGCGCCCTGTCTAGCAATGGCTGGGTCTCCGACCAGCGGCTCCAGACCGTCGGTGCCACTGCCGCCCAGACCAGCGCCAATGTCGCCCAAGCAGAAGCCAGCCTGCAGGCTGAACGCCAAGTCGCCAATTCCCTGACCTCCGCCAAGGCTCAAACCAGCGCTGAGGCCGCTGCGGCCCGCGCGGCGATGGAGCAGGCTAAGATTGAGGTTGAACGGACCGTCATTCGTGCACCGGTCGCGGGTATTGTCGGGGCTAGAGCCGTGCGTCCTGGCCAGTATATTCGCCCCGGTTCGGCTCTGATGAGCGTCGTGCCCCTGACAGACACCTTTGTTCTGGCCAACTTCAAAGAGACTCAAGTCGGCCGTATCCGAATTGGTCAAAGGGTCGAGATCAAGGCCGATGCCTTCCGCAAGACCCCGATCCGGGGGCGGGTCGACAGTTTTGCCCCCGCGACCGGTTCAGAATTTGCCCTGATCCCCGTTGAGAACGCGGTGGGAAACTTCACCAAGATCGTCCAGCGCGTGCCCGTCAAGATCGCTATCGAGGCCAGTGACCCTCTGCGAGGGGCCCTGCGGCCTGGCCTATCGGTCGAGGTTCAGGTCGATGTGCGCGACAAGACCGGCCCTTCTTTTGCCGAGGCCAGCTCTGCGGCGCGTCAGCCAGCCCCTGCGGCGGATCCTAAGAGCGCGGCTCAGTGAGCCAACCTGGCGCGGCTGCGCCTGACGCCGGCGCTCCGGCCACAGTCGACTGGGTCAAACTCTTTCTAGGGTTTGGCGCGATGGTGGTTGGCCAGTTCATGGCCGTCCTCGACATTCAGATTGTCGCCTCGTCCTTGCCTCAGATCCAAGCGGGCATTAGTGCCAGCGCCGATGAGGTCAGTTGGATCCAGACCTCCTATCTGGTGGCGGAGGTCGTGATGATCCCCCTATCGACTTACCTGTCCAGAATCTGGGGCACCCAGAAGGTCTATATGGCCTCCTGCCTCGGCTTTGTTGTGATGAGCGTCGCCACGGGCCTGTCCTCCAATATCGAAACCATGATCATTACCCGGGCCCTGCAAGGCTTTGTTGGCGGAGCCATGATCCCCACGGTCTTTGCGGTCGCCTTCACCGCCTTCCCGCCAGAGAAGCGGATGTTGTCCAGTGTGATCATGGGGATGATCATTACCCTCGCGCCGACGGTCGGTCCTGTTCTGGGTGGACATCTGACCGAGTGGCTGAACTGGCGCTGGCTGTTCTTTATCAATGTGCCCCCCGGCCTTCTGGTCCTGTATCTGGTCAGCCGTTATGGCGATTTCGATAAGGGCGACCGGTCCTTGACCAAGGGCTTTGACTGGATCGGTCTGGCCTTCATGGGGGTGTTCCTCATGGCCACGCAGTTTGTCTTGGAAGAGGGCGCGCGGAAAAATTGGTTTGAGGATGATCTCATCCTGTTGCTGGCGGTCACGGGGGCCGTCTGCGGTGCCATCTTTGTCTGGCGATCCTTGAGCTACAAACAGCCCATTGTCGAACTGCGGGCCTTTCAGAACCTGAACTTTTCGGTTGGCATCGTGATGACCTTTGTCACCGGCATCTGTCTGTTCGGGGGCACCTATATGCTGCCCCTGTTTTTAGGGCGGATCCGAGGCTTTTCGTCGGGCGAGGTTGGCACCACCATGGTGGTTGGCGGTCTGGCCATGTTCTTGACCGGTCCCCTTGGCCGTTGGGTCCGGTTGATGGATCCGCGCTATCCGCTGGCCTTTGGGTTTGTCTGCGCCGGCTATGGCTTTTGGCTCGGCCATGCAGTGACCCCCCAATGGGGCTATTGGGAACTGGCCAGCCTGCAGGCATTCCGAGGGTCTGGAATCATGATTGCCATGATCGCCAGCCAGAATGTGACCATGTCGACCTTGAAACCGGAATTGATCAAGACCGCCTCGGGTTTGGTCAATCTGTCGCGCAATGTCGGCGGGGCCATGGGCCTGGCGGTCCTGACCACGGTCTTGAGCACCTCAACCAAGCTGCACATGAACGAACTGTCCTCTCGCATGACTGTGGCCAGTCAAAAGGGCCAAGAGATGCTTTCAGGCATGGCCATGAAAATGACCGAGATGGGGGTCTCTGACCCGGCTGCGGCCAGCCGCAAGGTGCTCCAGTCTCTGCTGACGAGAGATGCGGCGACCTTAGCCTATGGCGATGCCTTCTCGGCCTTGGCGCTCTGCTGTTTCTTCGCCGCCTTTGGGGCCCTGTTCGTGCAGCCTGCTCCCAATCTCTATACGGCTCAGCCGGTTGAGGATCACTGATGCCAAGGTTGGTTGGCCAGATCGATCAGGTCAAGAGCGAGGCCATTCTCGATGCCGCCTCTGATGTGCTGGGCGAGCGCGGACTAGGCGCGTCGATCGAGGCCATAGCCCGTCGTGCCGCCGTGTCCAAACAGACCATCTATAATCATTTTGGCTGCAAGACCGCCCTCATAGAGGCGCTGGTGGCGAGGCGTGTCTCCCACATCACCGCGCCCTTGCGTGTACCCGGCGCGGCGGAGCAACCGATCGAGACCCTGACGGCCTTGGCTCAAACCTTGATCGAGATTGTTTCTAATGTGCGCGCCTATTCCCTTGTCCGGGTGACCGTACAGGGGGCGGGTGCCATGCCGGAGCTTGCCAAGGCGGTGTTCGAAGCCGGACCGGCGGCCACCCGCGCCCTGATCGCAGACTATCTTGCGGCTGAAACAGAAGCTGGCAGAATGGCCGTTGATGACCCCATGGAAGCGGCAGAGTTCTTTGCAGGTATGTGCTCAGGCCACCGACAGTTTCGTGCCCTTTTGGGCATGGAGGTCAGCGCGGACCCAGACCAGATCGCCCATCTGGCCCAAGCCGTGGCCAAGCGATTTTTCAGGGCCTATGCCCCCTAAGGCCTGCTTGTGATCTAGGTTTCCAACGGCTTTAAGTTTACACCGTAAAGATAATGATATTGGGAAGGACAGGCTCATGACGGGATCACTAAACGGCAAGGTTGCGGTCATTACGGGCGGTTGCTCCGGCATTGGCCTTGGCACGGTCGAGCTCTTTATCGCTGAGGGCGCGAAGGTGGTTTGCGCCGATGTGCAGGACGAAAAGGGCGCGATGCTGGAGGCCCGCTTCGGTGACCTTCTGCGCTATGTCCACTGCGATGTGACCCAAGAGGCCGATATTGCTAAGGCGATCAATAGCGCCGCAGAGGCTTTTGGTGGTCTCGATATCCTGTTCAACAATGCCGGGGCAGGCGGTGCCAGCAACGGCGTCGAAGACATGACCGCAGAGGCTTGGGACAGTGTCCAGAACCTCTTGGTTCGCTCGGTCATCTTGGGCATGAAACATGCCGTTCCTCTCATGCGCGCACGCGGCGGCGGGGCCATTGTTAATACGGCCTCTATTGCTGGGCTTCAGGCGGGTTGGGGGCCCCTGGCCTATTCCACAGCCAAGTCGGCTGTGATCCACCTGACCAAGTGCGCTGCGGCTGAGCTCTCGCCGCAGAAGATTCGCGTCAATGCCATCTGCCCGGGCCTGATTGCTACTTCGATCTTTGGGGCCTCGTTCGGTCTACCGCGTGAAGTGGCCGATCAGATGGCCGCGCAGATCGCCTCGGTCGCGCCCGACTTCCAGCCCGTGCCCAAGGGCGGCATGCCGGACGATATTGCCAAGGCCTGCCTCTATCTGGCCTCTGATGCCTCGGCCTTTGTGTCTGGTACCCACCTGGTCGTCGACGGCGGCATCACCATTGGTGGCCGCAGTTCTTGGGACAAGAGCGCCCCATCGCCCCTGCTCGTCGCCCTTGGCATTACGCCTGAGCAGGCCGAACAGATGCGTCTGGCCATGGCCGCACAGCAGGGATGACAGGCCTGTCGCCAAGATTGAGAGCGGTCCGGTGGGCCGAGGGTCTCGCGCCGAATGTGCGGGGGGCCCTATGGATGCTGGTTTCGGCCCTGACCTATACGGCCATGACCACCCTGATCAAATTTCTTGGCGATGACTATCCGGCCTCTCTCCAGACCTTCTATCGTCAGGCGGCGAGCATGATCGTGCTCGCCCCAATGATGATCAAGGATTGGCGCGGGACCTTTACGACCAGTCGCCCGGGTATATTGCTGTTCCGGTCGGGGGCGGGCGTCGTTGCCATGATCATGGGCTTCTATGCGGTGCAAAAGCTGCCGCTGGCCGAGGCCAATGCCCTGTCCTTCACCCGCACCCTCTGGCTCGTGCCGCTGGCCGCCTTTGTCCTGCGCGAGAAGCTTGGCCTGCTCCGCATCGGGGCCAGCCTTGTCGGCTTTGGCGGGGTGCTGGTGATGCTTCGGCCCGAGGCGGCGGCCCATAGTGGCTTTACCATGCCGCAGTTGGCGGCGCTGGCCTCGGCCTTCCTCTTCGCCTTGACCATTACCGGCATGAAGGTCATGACGCGCGATCACAAGACCATTACGCTCTTGGCTTGGGCCGCGGTGCTAGGCCTGGTCTTCGCCTTGCCTCCTGCTCTTCTGGTCTGGCGTTGGCCCAGTCCCATGGATCTGGCCCTCTTGGCCGCTATGGGCGTGCTGGGGGTGGTGACTCAAGCCTGCTACATCAAGGGCATGCAGATCGGCGATGCGGGCGCTATGGCTCCCATCGACTATACGCGGCTAGTCTTTGCGGTCCTGTTTGGCCTTGCCTTCTTCCACGATATTCCCAGCGTCGTGACCATGGTTGGGGCGGCCATCGTGGTCGGCTCGACCCTGATCATCACCTGGCACGAACAGCGCGAAGCCAAGAAGGCCAAGGCTGAAGCCGCCGCGCTAGAAGTCTAGCCGCATCAGACCTAAGGCGATGGCGGCTTGACCGCCATAATAGAGACCCCAGATCGCATAGGCGCTCAATCGCTCCGATCCGGCAATCTTTGCGCCGCGGAAGAGGTCCGCTGACAGGATCGCGTCGGAGGCCATGAAGGCCAAGGCCCCAACCATCACCGGCCAAGCGGTCCAAGGCAGCAGCAGGCCGGTTGCCAACATGGCCACGATGGCGCCGACATAGGCACTGACCGCGCCCCTCATCGCCCCCAGATGCGGCCACAGCCATTTGAGCATGCCAATGCCGCTGACGACTGCCGCTGCGATCAAGACAGGCCTGATGGGCTCCGATAGGGCGCTCGGCCCGCCCGCGCTCCAGAACAGGGCGACATAGATCAGATGGGCGACCAGAAAGCTGGCAAGGCCCAGAGGCAGCCACCTTTTGGGATCCCCCGCCAAGAACCCATCCCCGACCGCTGAGAGAACCAAGGCGGCGGGCAGCAAGAGGGCCACGCCATGCTGGGGTCCGGTCAGATAGGCGATTAGGGCCAGAGCGGCGACCGGCATGATCTTGACCACGGTGCGTAGGGGCGAGATCGGAGCCAAGACCCAGAGCACTCCATAGGCCAGCGCGCTGAGGGCAGAAACCAGCCAAAGGGCGGTGATCATGGGCGAAGTCCTAAACCGAGGCGGGCGTCAGGGCCTCGGATAAGGCCCCTTGCGCAAGAAATGACATCAACCGGCCAAGGTGCCCTTGCGTCAGTATTGGACTCTGCGTCCATGAGCGGTACATCCCTAGTCAGGTCGGTCCAACGACTTCATCATGAAAAGCAACAACAGGGAACTCGTCCAATGGAGCTTAATTCTTCGGTTGCCGCCGTCGTGACTGGCGGGGCCTCTGGCCTCGGCGAAGCCACGGCACGTGCCTTGGCGGCTCGCGGCGTTCGCGTCGCCATTTTCGATATGAACGAACAGAAGGGCGAAGCCGTCGCCAAGGACATTGGCGGCGTGTTCTGCAAGGTCAATGTCACC
>JBEGOG010000194.1:0-4163 GCA_041182125.1 Pseudomonadota bacterium | reverse complement strand
GCCGCTGGGCCTGGCAGGCGAGACCCTCAAGGTTCTGCGTCAGGGCGACTATGCCGAAATTCTAGAGGTCTTAGAGCCTAGCCCGGAGCGCATCGCCCCATCCTGTCAGCACTATGGCGACTGCGGCGGCTGCGCCTTCCAGCACTGGAGCCCAGAGCCCTACATGGCGTGGAAGACCCAGCTTGTTCGCCAACTTCTGGGCCGCGAGGGGATCGAGACCGAGTTCTTGACACCCTTTGCGGCGGCTCCGGGGTCGCGGCGACGGTTGGCGCTCCATGCGCGGCGCGGAACAGGCGGGGCGGAGCTTGGCTTCAAGGCCCGCCGCAGCTGGCGGCTGGTTGGGATTTCTGACTGTACGGTCGCTGATCCAAGGCTGGTGGCGGCCCTTCCGGCTTTGCGTCGTCTGGCCCTGCCATTTTTGGAGCATCCCAAATCTGCGCCGACCTTGCATGTGACCTTAACCCGAACCGGTCTGGATATCGACGTGACCGGCGTTGAGGCCAAGAGCGGCGGTCTTTCCATGGATGCGCGCATCAAGGCGACGCAAATTGCGGGCGAATGTGATTTTGCCCGCGTGACCTTGGCCGGTGAGATCATCTTCCAAGCCCGTCAGCCGATGGTGTCGTTTGGGCCCGCGACGGTCGCCTTGCCTGCGGGCTCGTTCTTGCAGGCTGATCCTGCGGCTGAGGCAGCGATGGCCCAGATGGCGGTCGAGGCCTTGGCAGGATCGAAGTCCATTGCTGATCTGTTCTGCGGGGCAGGGGCCTTCACCTTCAATCTGGCCCAGATCGCGCCAGTCTATGCGGCGGACTCTTCGGCACCTGCGGTAAAGGCCCTGAGCTCCGCCATCGCTTCGGCCTCAGGTCTCAAGCCGATCACGGCAGAGGCGCGCGATCTGGATCGCCGCCCGGTTCTGGCTATGGAATTAAAGAAGACCGATTCCGTCGTCTTTGATCCGCCCAGAGCAGGCGCTGAGATCCAATGCGGTGAGATTGGGCGCTCGAAAGTGTCGCGCGCGGTCGCCATCTCTTGCAACCCTGTGACCTTTGCGCGGGATGCCAAAATCCTAGTTGAGGCCGGATTTACGCTAAAATGGGTTCGGCCTGTGGATCAGTTCCTATGGTCGCCCCATATTGAAGTGGTCGCCCTCTTCGAGCGCTAACCTGAGGAGCCCTTCCATCTCCAAGCCCGCCTTTCGTAGTGCCGCTGTGGTGCAGTCCGTGCGGGCAAGCCTTAAGGCTGTCTGGTGGGGGGCTGCGGGTGGCGCAGCGCGCTTGATTGTGCGTCCGACCGCTGGGATCACCACCACGTCCCCCAAGCCATCATTGGCGCGCGTGCGCGCTGCCTATGCCGAAGCCTTTATCAAGGATCGGCGTGATGTTGCCGCTGGCCTCTATCCGGCCTTGGAAGATCGCCCGAGCAGACCTTTGCAAGCCTTGGCGCGGGCATTGGATTTCCTGCGCGATGCAAGGGTGGTCGATCAGAGGCGCAGGCGCCGAGATGGCACAGAGGTTCGAGACCAAACCCCGTCAGAGGCCTATCCGGTCTATTATCGGCAGAATTTCCACTATCAGACCGGCGGATGGTTCACCGCTGACAGCGCCAAACGCTATGACGCGCAGGTCGAGGCCCTTTTTTCGGGCACCGCAGCGGCAATGAGGCGAAGGGTTCTATCGGTCTTGATGAAGACCTTGAAAGACACGGACCAGCGGGGCTTAACCTTGGTCGATCTGGCCTGTGGTTCCGGGGCCTTCTTGAGAGATTTAGCCATCAGCTTGCCGAGGGCAAACCTCGCGGGCTTGGATCTTTCGATGGCCTATTTGGACCAGTCGAGACGCCGTGCAGGCCAACCGGTCGTTCAGGCGAAGATGGAGCAGTTGCCGTTCGCCGATAACAGCCTGGACGCTGTGACCTGCATCTATCTGTTCCACGAATTGCCGCCTCGCTATCGGCCTCTGATTGCCGCTGAAATGGCCCGTATCCTCAAACCCGGTGGAATATTGGCCTTTGGAGACTCGATCCAGCCGTCCGACGAGCCTGACCTGCAAAGGCTGCTCGAAGTCTTTCCCGCCTTCTTTCACGAGCCCTATTATGAGAGCTATGCCGAGACCGATCTTGAGGCCCTATTCAGCGAGGCGGGTCTGGTGTTGATCGATACTGACCGGGCGTTTCTGACCAAGGCGCTATTGTTTCAAAAGCCAGCCTAGGGGAGGGGAGATTGCCCTCTTGACCCGGTCTGAGCCGCAGGCTTGATGGTGCCATGATTAGTGTTGTAATCCCGACCTTTAACGAAGCCGTCGATCTGCCCTTGACCTTGGCGGCCCTTGTCCCAGCCGCTGTGGACGGGTTGGTGCGGGAAGTCATCATTACTGACGGGGGCTCGTCGGATGGAACGCTCGAGATCGCTGACGAGGCCGGTGCCAAGATCATCAGCGCGGCCAAGGGGCGAGGCCAGCAGCTGGCAGCGGCTTGCGCGGCGGCAAAAGGGCCGTGGATTTTGGTCCTTCATGCCGATACGCGGCTGGCGGTGGGATGGGAGACCGTCGCGCTGAGCCATCTTCGGCAATATCCAACGCAGGCTGGCTATTTTAAGTTTCAACTGGATGACCCGTCGATCATTGCGCGGGTCTGGGAGGCGGGGGTAGCGATGCGTTGCCGCCTGCTGGCGCTGCCCTATGGCGATCAGGGGCTCTTGATCAGCAAGGATGTCTACGAGGCGGCTGGCGGTTTCGAAGCAGTGCCATTGATGGAGGATGTCGGGCTGGTGCGGCGTCTGGGCCGCAAGCGGTTACGGGCCCTCTCAGCACGAGTGCTGACCCGGTCCGAGCGGTTTCGAAAGCAAGGCTATTTTGCCCGCACCCTTCGCAACTGGAGCCTGTTGCTGCGCTATCTGATGGGGACCGACCCCGCGCGGCTGGTCAAATCCTATGATTAGGCCAACCCTGATTGTCTTTGCCCGCAAGCCAGCCATTGGCGTGGGCAAGACACGGTTGGCGCAAGGCCTCGGGGCGGTTGAGACCTGGCGCTTCTATAGGAGCCTGAGCCGAGCCTTGCTGTTCAAGCTGGCTGATCCGCGCTGGCGGCTCGTGGTGCGTATGGCCGGTGGATACCGGACCATGCCAGGCTGGCCCGTAGGCTTGCCGGTAGAACCGCAAGGGCGTGGTGATCTGGGTGTCAAGCTCCAACGCGCGTTGCGGGACCACTCAAGCGCCGATGTGGCGGTGATTGGCACAGACGCGCCCGATATGACACGGGCCTTGATCGCGCAAGGCTTTGCGATTGCGCGGAGGCGAGGCGTTGCGTTCGGGCCAGCAACCGATGGCGGCTTTTGGCTCTTGGCCCTCAGCGCCAGACGCGCCAGAACGGTGCGCCTTGACCGGGCTATCCGCTGGTCACATCCGAGTACCCTTGCCGATACGCAGGCGGCCCTCGGCGGTCGAGCCGGGCATGTGGCAACCCTATCGGACATTGATGATCTGTCCGACCTGATCGCTTGGCGAAGGCGGCAGCGCCGTTAGGCCTACTGTTGCTGCTGTTGTTGTTGATCCTCTAGTAATCCGCCGATGGGCGAACGGCGACGGCCGGGCGGTGGGAAGGCTGGACGGGCGAGGCGCAGATATTCCGGTTCCGCCACCGCAGCGCGGGCCGGGCGCACCGAAACCCCGACGGCAAGCTGGCTCAAGGCATCGCCCTTATAGACCCCTCGCGAGGGCGGAACGTCCGAATAGTCTCGGCCCACAGCGACGGTGATGTGGCGGTCCATCGCAATCAGGTCGTTGGTTGGATCTATGCCAACCCAGCGCAAGGACGGCAGGAACACCTCGACCCAAGCGTGGGTGGCGTCAGGATCAGACCGGTCGCCGCTTTCCTCCCGATTGGTGAACAGATAGCCCGACACATAGCGGCAAGGGATACCCCAGCGGCGGCAGACGGCGATCATGATGTGGGCAAAGTCCTGACAGACCCCGCGCTTGGCCTCGAGTGCCAGATCGATCGGGCTGTCGGCATCGGTCACGCCTGGCTGATATTCCAAGGCCTTATAGATGGTCGTGGACAGGGTTCTAACCGCCGTCAGCGGGTCCGTCTTCAGCAGGTCGTTCAAACCGTGCGAGGCCTCAAAGGCTCTCAAGGCTTCGGTTTCCCAAGCAAAGCCATGGGGTCGC
>JBEGOG010000193.1:0-5919 GCA_041182125.1 Pseudomonadota bacterium | reverse complement strand
GCAACGCCGCCATTGAACTTCTGATCATTCATCAGGGCCACAGACTCGCCGCGCCCCATGGCCTCGAGCAATTCGCGCGCGCCATCTCCACCCTTCGGTGCAAAGAGCCGCACACCATAGCGAAAGCGGCTCTTTTTGATCCGGTCGTCGACATAGGGATTGTTGGCCGCGCGGTAGGTCATCTGGCAGGTCACACCCGAATCGACGATCGCGGCGGGCATGACTTCCCAGTTGGACAGATGGCCAGAGATGAAAACCACCGGCAGGCGCTCAGCTGCGATCTGGTGCAGGCGCTCGACATTGACCACCTCGACCCGACCGGTGGACGGCAAGATGCGGTCCATCAGCGAAAATTCAGCAAAGGCCCGGCCAAAGCCGTCCCATTGCGCAACGAGCACCCTCTTACGCTCTGCCTCTGGCATATCGGGAAAGGCCAGCCGCAGATTGCGATCCGCAACCTTGTGAGCCCCCGATAAGGGCCCTAGAGCGCGCAAGACCGCGCCGCCCATAGCCGAGGCCCAATCGACCGGCAACAGTCGAAACAGCGTGGTGAAGAGGTCAAAACCCAACGCTTCTAGACGCCAGATCACATCCTGCTGCAGTGAGATTTTCGGGTCGGACATGCCTCTGTTTAGTCCGTCTAGGCCGGTCCATGCAACGAAGAGCTTTCGCCTCTTGGGAGATCGGCATGCGCCTTGCGGGGGAATTCCCTGACTGTCCCGCTTTGAGACAGTCGCAAGGACAGGGTATTCCTTATGACCGGCGACATTGATCATCACCTCGGCAACCGCGTTCGGCGGCGCAGGCGGCTCCTAGGCCTGACCCAGCTGCAATTGGCGGAAAAGGTCGGCGTGCGGTTTCAGCAGGTTCAGAAATATGAATGCGGTGCTAATCGCATCTCTGCCGCTCGCATGTGGCACCTCGCCAAGGCGCTGGAGGTTCCCGTGGCCTATTTCTATGACGGACTGTCCGATGGGGCCGAGCCCTCTTCGTCGGCCAACCACGCGTCAGAAAGCGAGGGCCGAGACATGTTCGCTCAAAAAGAAACGCTAGACCTGATCAAGGCCTATTACGACCTTGGCGAACGTCCACGCCGCCGCCTGCTCGATCTGGCCAAGTCCTTGAACAGCGACTTGGAGCCAATCTGAGCGATCTGGCTTTTCAAGGTTCCAGCGTCAGGCTAAGCCATGGGATATGAGCACCCTGACCCATGACCGCCTCCAGTCTCTGGAAGACTTCATCCTTCGCCTGAACGCCGAGGCGGCGCAGGTGATCTTGCCCCTGTTCAGAGCCGACCACGGACTGGAGAACAAGGCCGATCATGGTGCCTTTGATCCAGTGACCGCCGCCGATAAGGGCGCTGAAGCTGCGATTAGGCAACTGATTTCCAAGACCTTCCCCGATCATGGCGTGATCGGCGAGGAATATGGTGAAGATCGTCCCGATGCAGACTTTGTCTGGGTCTTGGATCCCGTCGATGGTACCCGCGCCTTTGTGGCGGGCCTGCCGGTTTGGACGACCCTTATCGGCTTGCGCTATCAAGGCGCACCCATCCTTGGTCTGATTGGCCAAGCCTATCTGGATGAGGCCTTTGTCGGCTCCAAGGCGCTTGGCTCGCGACTGATCCGGGGTGACACGTCCTTGCCTCTATCGGTCCGGGCCTGCCCCCAACTTAGCGACGCGGTCATCGGCACCACAGATCCGGGGCTGTTCGATGCCCATGAAGCGGCAGCTTGGACAGACGTGCGCGCCAAATTTGGCTGCGATGCCTATGCCTATGCCATGGTTGCGCTGGGCAAGATGGACCTGATCCTTGAGACCGGCCTGAAGAGCTGGGACATTGAGGCGGCAATACCGGTGATCGAAGGGGCTGGCGGTATTGTATCAGATTGGCACGGTCGCCCGATCACTGCGACGCCCGCGCTGACCGGTGGGCAAATGGCGATTGGCGGAGATAGGGCCTGCCTGGAACAGGCGCTGGCCTGCCTGACCCAAGCCGCCAAGGGCTAGGGCGCGACCTCGGCCGCGAGCGCGTCGAAGGCCTGCCAGAACGGTTCGCGCAGCGCGTCGGTTTCCATCAGGATTTCGTGGAACGCGCCATCGACCATCTGGTGACGGCCTTTAGGCATGCGGGCCGTGAGCGCCGCCTGCTCGGCATTGTCGACCAAGGCTTCCGCGCCCGCGCCGAGAACCACAACCGGAATGTTGATCCTTGTAAGCGCTGGGTCCTTGGCCAGCCAATCACAGGCTTGGAACGCAAATTTCAGCCAGCCCCAGGTCGGTGAGCCAAGGGCCAGATCCGGGCAGGCCGTGATCTGGGCAAAGGCCCGGTCAAAACGCTTCTGGTCATGGGTCAAGGCATTGTTGGCGAAATCATAGACAAAGGGCTTGCCCGGATCGCCCAGCACATAGTCACCGCCCCTGCCCATCAGGACCATGGCTTGCGCCAGCAGCCGCGTGACCGCCTTGGGCCGACCGCCCGTATTGAGCCCAAACATCGGGGCTGACAGGATCGCGGCGCTAAAGCGGCGCTCGCCGTGGCCGATTGCAAGTGCGGTTAAGCAGCCGCCCATAGAGTGGCCCATCGCGATCCACGGCTTGGGTAGGCGGGCTTCAAAATGTTTGAGCAGGGCTTTGTAATCTTCGAGGAAGGGCTGGATCCCCTCAGCATGGCCCTTGAGACGGTCGGGCAGCATGCGATGGGACAGGCCTTGGCCGCGCCAATCGTGGACGAGCACCACAAAGCCTCTGGCCTGGAGGTCCGCCACAACTTCAAAATATTTTTCGATCGCTTCGGTCCGGCCGGGGCTGAGCACCACAGACCCTCGGACCATTGCCGGGTCCTTAGACGCAAACAGGGCGGCACGCAGACGCGCACCGCCCTGTCCGGTAAACCATTCCGCCGCACCGCCCGTTGGAACGGGTGCCTGAGGTAAATCAAGCAAAGGCGCGGCGACGGTCAAATCTTTAGCCCCGGGCCTTGGCCATGATGGGCTGAAGCTTCATGGCCACGGACATGTCGCCATTGACCTTAATCTTGCCCTGCATGAAGGCCATGGTGGGGTCGAGCTTGCCATCGGCCATCGACTGGAAATCGTCAAAAGCGATGACGATGGTGCAGTCGGCAGGCTTGTCTTCGTTGGTCACCGAGCCACCATCGATGTGGATGAAGCCGTCGCCCTTGAAGTCAAACTTCAACGTCTTGCCGAGGCCGGAATCTTCGCCCACAGCGCCAGCCATAACGGCGGTGATTTCTTGCAGCGTAGCCATTTTACGCAGTCTCCTGAAGGTGCGCCGTTGTGTGCGCTGATGAAATTTCAGCCGGAAAACAATTGTCTGGCCGAGCGCCAATTTGACGACAGAACCCCTAGATGTAAACACCGTAAAGACGTGAAATTTCGTTCATTTTGAGGGTTTAAGGGGCTTGCGAAACCGCAAAGTCATCCTATCGCTTTCGCCAATGGCATCGAATGTCGTGTGATCAAAGCTAGGGTCTGGGGCCTGTCCACGCTCAGAGGACCGGCGCACGGGCGGCAAGGTCCAGACACCGAAAGGATGATCCGTATCATCCAAGGGATTGGCATTGATCTGGCTAGCCTCTTCGAAAACGAAGCCCGCCTCCTTGGCCAGTTGCTTGACATAGGCCTCTTGGACATAGCCGTCAGAGGCGAGGGCATCTTGAACACGATCAGGCTTGGCGCGGTGCTCTTCCACCCCAAGGACACCGCCGGGCTTGAGGGCCGCATAGGCTGAGGCAAAGGCCTTTTCCGCGATCCCAGCCGACATCCAATTGTGAACATTGCGTAGAAACAGCACGAGGTCAGCCTTCCCATCAGGCGCGACCGGTCCAGACTTGGGTCCAAAGGTCGTGATCTTCACCGAGCGATAGAGTTGGGGTGAGGACTTGATCTTGCTGGCAAACTGTTCCCCGACCTCGGACAGGGACGGATCTTGCGGACCCGCCTCAAGACCCGCCGCATAGAGGGTGCCGCGATTTTGGGTCAGGTAGGGTCCCAGAATGTCAGTATACCATCCCGCCCCCGGCCAGTATTCCACGACCGTCATGCCGGGTTTCAAGCCAAAGAACGTCAAGGTCTGGACAGGATGACGCCAACGGTCACGGGCCTTATCCTGCGCAGGTCGCCAATCGCCGGCAACCGCCCAGGCCAGACTGCCCACCTTGCTTGCGGCCTTCGGTTGATCCGCCGCCTTGTCGTCCGAAGTGCCTTTGCGGCCACAGGCACTCAAGACGAACAGAGCCGCAGCGGAGGTCAGAATGAACCGGCGCGAGGTCAAATTCAGCAGGCCCTAGCGCGGCTTACGGAAGCGCAAGGTCATCCGGTCGCTCTCGCCAATAGCTTCATATTTAAGGCGATCGAAAGCCGGGTTTGCAGGCTGCCCTGCTGGGGCCGAACGACGCGAGGGCGGCAAGGTCCAGACGCCGAAGGGGTGGTCCTTGGTATCCTTGGGATTGGCATTAACGTCAGAGCGAGCATCCAAAACAAACCCAGCTTTCTTCGCTGCATCGATGACAGCGGCTTCCGACATATAGCCATCCCGGGCCTCTGGTGCCATCGGACGAGGATCGGATCGGTGCTCTTCAATGGCCAAGATGCCGCCGGGCTTGAGAACGGCGAAGGCGTCATTGAAGGTCTTATCCAACCGGCCGGGCGACCAGAGCAGGTTGTGGATGTTGCGCGTGGTCAAGAACAGATCGACTGTTCCCGCCGGAGCGAAGGGGCCGGAGGTGGGACCAAAGTTGGTTGGCTCAACCGTGCCGTAGAGCGTGGTGTCCGCATATTTGGCCAGAAAATCCTCCCGGCCCTTGCGCGCGGCGTCAGAGACGGTTGGGCTAGAAATATCGGCCAATCCGACCATGTAACGCCCGCCGGTCGCCTTGGCATAGGGGGCCAAGATTTCAGTCCAATAGCCCCCGCCGGGCATGATTTCCAACACGGTTTGACCCGGCTTAAGACCCCAGAAGGTCAGGCTTTCGAGCGGGTGACGCGCGCCGTCCCGGGCCACATCCAGGGCCGGGCGGGTCGCGCGTGACACGGCCGCGGCTAGGGCCGCATCTTTGGTTGGCTTGGCAGGGGCCGCAGCGACAGGCGCGCTGGCGAGAGCCGCAACCGCCAGAATAGAAAGACCGAACCGTACCAGCGCTGATTTTGTCGTCATCATGGATCCATCTACCCAAAGCCAAAGGAAGGGGTGAACCTGACCGCTGGGACCGATTAGGGCAACCCCGTTCGTGCAGCCTCTCTAAACTGTGAGAACGGGCTAAAATGGCGCACCCCTTGCGAAGCCCATTTTGATCACCACCTATCATCCGAAGGCGCTGGACAACCGGGCCTTTCAGGATCGACGCGGGGCCCAATTGGGACTGTGTGATGGCCTGCTCATGAACCACAACCTTGCTTTGCCTAAGAAGGATGTTGCTATGCGTACGACAGATTTTTCCCCGCTCTATCGCTCCGTGGTCGGCTTTGACCGCTTGGCGCAGCTGCTTGAATCCGCTGCCGCCACCGAAGGTCCGACCGGCTATCCGCCCTACAATATCGAGCGTACCGACGAGAATGCCTATCGGATCGAAATTGCGGTTGCAGGCTTTTCGCCCGACGACCTGACCATTGAGGTCAAGGAGAACCTGCTCACCGTCCAAGGCCGCAAGCCCGCCAGCGAAGAGACCAAGCGCTATCTGCATCGCGGCCTCGCGGCCCGCAGTTTTGAGCGCCGGTTCCAGTTGGCTGACTATGTGGTCGTCACCGAAGCGGGCCTCGCCAACGGCCTACTTTCCATCTCGCTAAAGCGCGAACTGCCAGAGCAGCTTAAGTCGCGAAAGATTGAAATTACGACCTCGTCAGCCCCCCTGATCGAGACCACGGCCCAAGCCGCCTAACCCCGCCCAGGCTTGGGCCC
>JBEGOG010000192.1:0-4178 GCA_041182125.1 Pseudomonadota bacterium | reverse complement strand
CCTAAGGAAGATACCACGCCGCCGGTGATGAAAATGTACCGGGTCATGGGCGATCAGAGTAGTGCTGATTCGCGAAATGACTTCAGACCAACCGCAAAACAACCCACAGCTTTTTACGGCGCGGTCTTGGCTGGTGCCGGCGCGGTGGCAGGCTTAACGGCAACCGGCGCAGGAACAGCCGTTTCAGGCGGTTGCGAGACCGGACGAACCTGCGGTGTCGGCGCTTCAGGCGCGCCGTTGCTCGGTGCCGCCTTCGGCTTCAAGGCCTCGACATCCATGGCGTCGATCTTCAGACGATCAACGACCGAATCGTTGGCGCGACCACGACCGGCCAAGATGGTCAGCAGCACGCTCAGAACGAAAAAGACTATGGCCAAGGTCCAGGTGGTGCGGCTCAAAAGGTCGCCCGTTCCGCGCGCGGTCAAGATCCCGCCACCGCCGCCACCACCGCCGCCCATACCCAAGGCACCGCCTTCGGAGCGCTGCATCAAGATCACCAAAATGAGCGCGATGCAGACGATGATGTGGATGGTCAAAAGGATGCTCAGCAGCATGGACGGTCTAGCCTTAATAGAGGGGCGGCATCAGGGCGAACCCAGATGACCACACAAGCCGCGCTGTCTATCACCAAGCGCGGTCCGACGCAAAGCGTTCAACAGCGGCCTAAGCCGCCGCGATGATCGGTAGGAAATCATCCGCCTTTAAGGACGCCCCGCCCACCAAGGCCCCGCCGACATCTTTGATCCGCAAGATTTCCGTGGCATTGGCCGCCTTGACCGAACCGCCATAGAGGATAGGCACCCCCGCGCCAGCCGCACCAAACAGCGCGAGCAAGGTTTCACGGACCGCCGCATGGACCTCTGCAATCTCCGCGTTGGTCGGGGTCAATCCGGTCCCAATGGCCCAAACTGGCTCATAGGCGACACAAAAGGCCTTGCTGGTTAGAGCGGAAGGCAAGGATCCGCGAACCTGACCGGTGACGATCTCCAAGGCTTTCCCCGCCTTGCGCTGCTCTAAGGTCTCACCGACACAGATGATCGGCTCCAACCCAGCCCAAAGCGCGGCCTCAACCTTGGCAGAGACCATCTGATCGGTCTCACCGTGTCCGGCTCGGCGTTCAGAATGGCCCAGAATCACCAGGCTTGCCCCGGCCTCGGCCAACATCTCGGCGCTGACATCCCCAGTGAAGGCTCCGTTCTTCTCTGCCCGGCAGTCCTGCCCACCCACGGCCACGGGCATACCGACCAGCGCGCGGCCCATACGTTCGACAAGCGTGGAGGGCGGACAAAGGGCAACACGCGCACCAAAAGCGCCCTGCTCCACTGCCGCGGCAATCGCTCGGGCCTCATCCAGATCGGGCGAAAGACCGTTCATCTTCCAGTTTCCAGCGATCAATGGACGTGGTGCGGACATGAAATTACCCCTGTTCAATCGTGCCTTGAGGGGTAAAGGAACCCCGCTGACCTGTCTATCCAGTGCACGAACTTATGCGCAAAGCTTGCAGGGCGTCGGCGGCCTCTACTATACCCCTTATCGTCGCGTTCCATTGCGTGACAAACCGGGCCCTGCCCAAACGCTTTGCAAAGGTCGAGACCTCCATGCTTGCTGCCATTCGCATCTTCGCCAAATCGTGGGTTGCTGCCGTCCTCATAGGCCTTCTGGTCATTAGTTTTGCCGTGTTCGGCATCAGCGACGTGTTCAATGCGAAGATAACCGACGCGGTGGTCACCGCCGGCAGCCGTGAAGTCTCGTCCACCGACTTTAAGCGCATGTTCGAGAACTATAAGAAGCAGGCCGAACAGCGTACGGGCCAGCCTGTGACAACCGAAGAGGCCGTCAAAAGCGGTCTTGATGAGCGGGTTTTGACCGAAATTGCTGACAATGAAGGTCTCGCCGAACTGATCCGCATCTCGGGCATCCAGCCCTCAGACAAGCTGATCGGCAAGGAAATCAGCAAAACATCGGCCTTTTTCAATGCCATTTCTGGCCAGTTTGACGAGCAGCTCTACCAGCAGCGGCTTGCTGAAAATCAACTGACCCCTGCGAAGTTCGAATCCTACCTGCGCGACGAACTGGCCCAGAGCCATTATGCGGCTGGTATCGTGTCGGGCCTGCGCGCGCCTCGGCTCTATGGCGCCTTGATCGCAGCCTATGGCCTCGAGAACCGCGACCTCAGCTATTTCTCCGTTCGTCCCGGCATGGTCCCTGCGCCGACCTTGCCGACCGACGCGCAGTTGACCGCCTTCATCAAGGAAAACTCAGCCCAGCTGATGACGCCAGAAACCCGCGCCCTGACCATTGTTCGGTTCAGCACTGCGGCCATGGCCCCCTCGGTCAAGGTTGATCCGGCAGAGTTGCAAAAGCTGTATGACTTTAAGAAGGACAGTCTTTCGAGCCCTGAAAAGCGCTCGGTGGTTCAGATTCCGGCCAAGGACGCCATTCAGGCGGCGGCCATTGCCTCGCGCCTTGCCAAGGGTGAAAGCCCCGTCGCCATTGCCAAGGCCTATGGCTTTGAGCCTGTGACCTATGAGGATGCGCCCAAGACCGCCATCGTTGACCCGAAGATGGCCGCAGCCGCCTTTAGTCTGCCGGTCGGTCAGGTCAGCGGCCCGATCCAAGGCACCTTGGGTCTTGGCGTGGTCAAGGTCCTGAAGGTCACCCCCGGCCAGACTGTGTCCTTGGAGGCCATCCGCCCGCAACTCGAAGAACAGCTTCGTGGCGATGTCGCATCCCAGAAGGTCTATGACGTGGTTCAGAAATATGAGGACGCCCACGGCGCCGGCGCGACCCTCGTCGAAGCCGCGCAAAAGGCTGGCGTGCCCGCCCTGTCTATCGCCCCCATCACCGACAAGGGCACGACAGCACTTGGCCAGCCTGTTGGCGGCGTCAGTGAGAAGCTGGTCCGTGCGGCCTTTTCCCTGCCTGAGGGCGGTGAAAGCGACGTCGAGGACGAGGGTTCTGGCGAATATTACGCGGTGAAAGTCGACAAGATCATCGCCCCGGCCCTGCCCTCGATCGAGTCCATCCGCGTTCCCCTCACCCGCGTCTATATGAGCCGCGAAATGAACAAGCGCCTCAAGGCCCGCGCCGACGAACTGATAGCTCGCGTTAAGAAGGGTGAGGCTATCGAGGCCGTCGCCGCCTCTGCCGGTGCGCCAATCGCGTCGCTGGTCAAGATCGACCGCGCCTCGGCCGGTCAAAATCGCACCGTTAGCCCCGATGTCTTGAACCAACTGTTCGCGTCCAAGACCGGCGATGCCTTCATTGGCCAAGATGTGCAGTTCGGCTTCGTGGTCGCCAAGGTCACCGCAATTCGCGCTGGTGATTTGGCTCAGGCCGCGCAGATCGCTGAATCTCAGCGCCCGCAGGTGACCATGCAGATGTTCGAAGAGATCGGCCAACTGGGCCGCAAATCGGCGCGCACGGCCGTGAAGGTCAAGACTGATTTCGTCCGCGCCAAAACCGCTCTGGGCTTTGCGCCTGAAGAAGCCAAGGGCGCAGTGGACGACACCAAGGCCCCCGCCAAGACTGACGCGAAGGCCAAATGACTTTCCAGCCCGCCCTAGAGCCCTTTACGCAAACCTATGAGGCCGGACTGCCACAGGTGGTCTGGACCCGTCTGATCGATGATCTGGAGACGCCAGTTTCGGCCTATCTGAAGATCGGTCACGGGCGCGACTATGCGTTCCTCTATGAGTCTGTCGAAGGCGGCACCTGGCGCGGGCGCTATTCGATAGTCGCCATGAAGCCGGACCTCGTCTGGCGCTGTCACGGTGACCGGGCCGAGATCGCCGAGGGTGCAGACATCGCCGCTGGCCGGTTCACGCCGCAATCGGGCGGTGCGCTGGACAGCCTGCGCGACCTCGTGGCCCGCTCGAAGATTGCCTTGCCCAAGGACCTGCCACCCATGGCAGCGGGCCTGTTTGGGGCCATCGGCTATGACATGGTGCGTCTGGGCGAGCATTTGCCCAACATCAATCCAGATGCCTTAGGCCTACCCGACTCGATCATGATGCGGCCGCAGGTGGTCGCCGTGTTCGACTCTATCGGCCAAGAGATCATCATGGTCACGGCCGTGCGTCCAAGCGGCCTCAGCGCCGCCGAGGCCCATGCAGCGGCGGTGGGGCGTCTGGAAGAGACCATTAGCGACCTGCGCCGTCCGATGGCCCATCCGGCCG
>JBEGOG010000191.1:0-4184 GCA_041182125.1 Pseudomonadota bacterium | reverse complement strand
ACCGACCTTCTTGGGCCTATATTAGTGATCATTGTTCAGGGCGAAAGGGGGTCCCTGATCATTCTTACAATTGGTGCAACAGCGGCTGACCCGGAACCGGGCTGACGGCCTTGAGCACATAGTCAGCGCGGATCGAACCGATATAGAGATCGGTCAGGCCCGGCCCGCCCCAAGTGACATTGGTCGGGTGATTGACCACCGTGCCAGAAGGGTCGTGAATAACGGTTATTTTCCGACCGGCAGGCGTAATGGCCACAACCTTATTGGCGGCTGGCAGACAGACCCACAGGTTACCCTCCGCATCCAGCCCGACGCCGTCCGTATAGCCAAGGCGGCTTTGGATGATGGCAGGCAGGTGAATGTTGGGGTTCAACTTGCGCCGCGCGACAATGCCAAGCTTTGGCCCATAGCGCTCGCCCTTACCCAAGAGGGCACCGGGCAGGATGGGAAACCGCAGGACGTCCCCGGCGCTGGTTTGGGCGCAGAAGAGGAATTTCTCATCCGCCGACATGGCCAAGCCATTGGGGAAACACAGGCCCTCGGCGACGATCTGGCTAGAACCATCAGGGCGCATAACGAACAGGAAGCCATCAGCGCGGCCATCCAGCGCTTCGGGCCAGGTCGGGGCATGGGTGGAATTGGCGCACCAGATGTTTCCGGCACTGTCGATGATCGGATAGTTGGATGAGGTCAGGCTCCGGCCCCCGACTTCTGACAATAGGGTTTCGCGCAGACCGGTGGCCGGATCGAACCGCTCCAGCGGCCCCGCCTCACCGTCATAGATGCCGAAATTGGCGATGATGACCCGGCCTTGACGGTCCATATTGATGCCGTTTGGCGCGCCCATCCGTGGGCCCATCCGCTTGAAGGACCCATCGGGGAAGATTTCTGCCACCGCGCTTTGGTGGTCAGAGGCAAATACCCGACCGTCAGGCCCGACCACGACATCTTCTGGACGATCAATGCCCACAGCAACCTTGCTGAAGGCGGATATCGGCATCTTCTTCAGGCTCATGATCACCCTCCCCACTTTTGTGACTCATGGTGCGCAGGGGATAGGGTTTTGAGCAAGAGGGACGTAAATCTCCCATCCGTGGTTCCCGCGTCGGGGCCCTTACATGCAGCTTGGATATGGCCCACGGGATCCGCGCCTCTGCGGGGACCTTGGCGGTGAGGCAGCGGGGCATTCTCGGCCTTCGACAATCTCAAGATGGGGATGAATGGGGATAGGCAGATCGACTAATCTTCCTCATGTTGCACCTGTCGAAGCATAAGGAAAACCCCATAGCCGGGCTGCGCCGGTACATCCACCAGAGGGGGAAGATCTAGAGCCGCAAATCGTCCTTCTCTTGGGTGAAGCGGTGCGCGGCATCAAAGGGGGCCTTGTTTCAAGCCCCCAAATCAAATGAAGGAACCGAACATGAAGCTCTATGGTGCCCCAAACCCCGCCCCAAATCCGCGCCGCGTCCGCATCTTTTTGGCGGAAAAGGGCATCGATCTGCCCGAGACCCTCGTCAATATGATGCAGCGTGAGCATAAGGCCGACGATTTTGTCGCCAAGAACTCCCTCGGTCAGATCCCCGTTTTAGAGCTGGATGATGGCGAGATCATCACCGAGACCATCTCCATCTGCCGCTATCTAGAGGGCATCTATACGGACAGACCGCTGTTTGGTACCACGCCGCTTGAGGTCGCCAAGATCGATATGGCCATCCGCCGGGTCGAATTTCAGCTGATGAATCCTGTTGGCAATTTCTGGCGTCATGCCCATCCCTATACGGCCAAGCTCTTGACGCAGTTCAAGGATTTCGGCGAGTCCAACCGCGAAACGGTGGCGCGTGCCATGCTGTGGATGGACCGGGAACTCGAGGGCCACGACTTCATCCATGGCAACAGTTACACCATGGCCGACATTGCCGCCCTGACCACGATCGACTTCGCCGATTGGATTGGCTTGCCCATGCCGCAAGAGGCTAAGCGACTAGGTGACTGGCACGCGCGGGTCAGTGCCCGTCCAAGCGCAGCGGCCTAACCAGAATGTGAAGGTCTAGCCCTCTGGATCGCCGTGATAGTCGACCAGAGCGGCATAGGCCATCGCCTGAGGGGCCAGCACGACCGCGTAATAGATCGCGGTGATGGTCGCACCAAAGAGCTGGTAGACGATCATGGCGGGGGTGAAAAAGCCACCAATCGACGTGAAGTCGGGGCGAAACAGCTGGCCCACATCCGCTAAGGACCCTCCCAAGGCGGTCATGATTACGCCAGCCAAGGCGACAAAGACGATATAGGCCATCAAGGCTGCGACAATGCCCATAACGAACGCCAAGATGTAGGCCCCGAACAGCTGCCAAAAATGGTTGCGGGTCACCGACCAGGCGCGGAACACGACAATTCGCCGCTCTGCAAAGGTCATCGGACCGCAGAGTGACAGACGCACCGCTACCCAGATCATGCCGCCAAAGGCTGCGAGACCGCCTAGCGTGCCCAGCAAGGGCGCGAGCGGCGGAGCAACTGTGGTCGCGATACCAACGATCATGCCAATGATCAGGGCAATGCCGAACATAGCAACCATCATCAGAAGGCTAACGGCGAGGGTCACGGCCATCAGTCGGAACTCATCTTCACCGAGGGCAAGATGCGCAATGACGCCGCCGGGACGGCCTAGGACGATACGGAAAACGGCGCAGGCAAAGATCGCCATGACGCAGATCCCGACCGGAAAAGACACAGCATAGAAGGGCAAGAGCTTGATCAAGGTATCGATCGATTGCTGCGGATCACCGCCGCTTTGGGCCGCCTGTTCGAGCGCTGTAAATTCCGAGCCTACCGACAGGATCATAAAGATCGCCATGGTCAGGCTGACCAAGAAATAGAATCCAGCCCAGATCGACAGGGTCACGGGACGCTCACGCGTCAACCGGAACCCTTCAAAAGCCACGTCAGTCGGTGAAAACGCCGTCATTTGAACCATTCCCCAGCGCCGAATCTGGTCGGTCGCTGCCAACCTTATCCGCTGCTTTCAGCCTTTGGTAAATAGACGCGAAGACCCCTGCCGAAAAAGGGATTTGGACAAAAACGGTCCAGATAACGGAAACAATATTGAAAAGAATTCTGACGGGTCCATCCACGCCGAACCGCATTGTGAGTGGGGAGTCTCCATGCATCAAACCGATCAGTAGGAGCGGCAGCACGAGCGCCAATACCCGTCCTTTGGTAAGATGGGAGGAAGACAATACGCGAATTTCACCGCCATAGAGGCTCGCGACTTGGCTTAACGAAACCCGCACATAGAGCCAAAAGCCGCCAAGCGCGCCGATAGCAGCCACTAACAGAACGGCGCTGGCACCGACCGAGCCCAACTCATTCATGATCGCGGGCATACCGTCCATGGTCAGTTCGTGCCCTCGCCCGTAAGCAATGATGGCGGCGAATACTAAGGTCAAAAACACCACCAAGATGGCGTAGAATAGGATCAGCAGGTTCATGCAGATGAGCGAGATCAGATAACGCTCCTCCATAGTGCCCCATTGCAGCCCTAAAATCTTGAATCGAACTTTTTGTGGCGGTGTTTCGGTTGCGGCCAATCGATAGGCTAGCCCTGTCGCCATTAGGAACGCGATCAGGCCGATTAGCATGATCGGCAGCACGATCGCACTGTTCTCTGCCTTTAGTTTCTGGGGGTCCAAAAAGGCAAAGGCTGATGGAATTGCTGCGACCAGCATGAAGGGCACAAGTGCCTTCGTCCAAACCCGTTCGATATTGGCAAAACCATCAGCGACGATGGGGCCGAAGGGGAGTTCCCGTGACATGGATTCGCCTTGCTTCTAAAGGACCAACGGCCTGAGCGCAGATTGAGTTCAACACCGCTGGTTTAGCGGCTATAAGGCAGCCATGTCTATTGATCCTATCCATATCATCGGCGGCGGCTTGGCCGGTTCAGAGGCGGCTTGGCAGGCGGCTGAGGCGGGCGTGCCGGTCATACTGCATGAGATGCGCCCCGTGCGAGGTACCGAGGCCCACCAGACCGAGGGGCTGGCTGAACTGGTCTGTTCCAACTCGTTCCGCTCGGACGATTGGGAGCACAATGCTGTTGGCCTGCTGCATGCAGAGATGCGCCGCGGCCACTCGATCATCCTCAGCGCCGCCGACGTCCATCAGGTGCCTGCAGGCGGCGCGCTCGCCGT
>JBEGOG010000190.1:0-4184 GCA_041182125.1 Pseudomonadota bacterium | reverse complement strand
CCCCCGTCCCTTGCGTCCTTCCCCCCCGGGACGCGAAGGGGCGGGGGTTCTATTTTTAGTCATCGACAGACCTAGGCGACCCTAGTCCAGCCTTTGACCCGGTCAAGAATGGCTCCTAGAGCCTCGCTCTTCGCCAAAATTGCATCGGTAAAATCAGCGCCTGTGAGATCGGCGCCATTGAGTAAGGCCCCGCGAAAGTCTGCCCCCGCGGCCTTTACCCCGCGAAGACTAGCTGCCGTAAGGTCTGTTTGGATGGTGCGCTGGTCCGAGATTTTGAGGGCCCCAAACTGCGCGCCCTCGAGGTTCGCCAAGGATAGATTTGCACCATGCAGCCGCGCGCCGCGTAGGTCTGCGAGCCGAAGATTACAGCCCCGAAGGTCCGCGCCTTCCAAATGCGCGCCCTGCAGGCCAACACCCTCAAGATCTAGCCCAAAGAAGATCGCATTTTTCGCAGAAAGAGCGGACAGCAGCATCCCGCGCAGCGTGCCGACGGAGCGAAGGTCGGCGTCATCAAAGATCGTAAGCTCGCCCTCGCGTCCCGCCGTGTCGCACCAGAGGCTATAGTTTTTCAGGAGCGCACCGTATGGGCGGTCCGAACTGACCCCATCCCGAATGATGCCGGTCAAAAGGGCGCGGTCCATGATGCAGCCCTCGGTCTTTGCCCCGATCAGGATCGCGCGCGAAAGATTAGCATCTGACAATTTCGTACCCGACAGGTCGCTACCCGATAGGTCCGCATTGGTCAGATTGGCCGACTTCAAGTTCGCGCGCACCAAACGACAATCCTTCAGGATCGCATTCGAAAAATCAGCGCTGACGGCGACAATTCCCCCCAATTGAGATCGAGATAGATTAGCGCCTGAAAGGTCGACAATTGGGGCACCGCGCCGATCAACCCAAGCGTCGTGCGCGACGACGCCCCTCACTCGGTCAGATATGACGATCGAGCCTTCGCGAAGATCCGCCTCAAACAGGTCAGCTTCTGTCAGGTTGGCACCGCGCAAAGAGGCTCCTCGCAAGTCTGCGCGGCGAAGTTTGGCCCCTCGAAGATCGGCATCTGTGAGGTCAGCGCCAAACAAGGTTGAATTCTCAAGCGAGGTTTTTAGAAATTTCGTGCCTCTTAAAATCGCGCCGGTTAAATCGGCCTCAGACAGGTCTCTGCCGCTCAAGACCCGCTCTGACAGATCCATCCACGCAAAAACCGCCCGTGCGCCGCCTGGCCGGGCGGTCCTGAACCGCTCATGCCTGTCACAGACCTCATCGATCTGCGCTTGGGTCGGGCGCATTGGCGGTTCTGCATGAGGCGAGTTGGGCATGTCAGCTGCCTATATACACGGTTCCCTTAGGTTACAGCATGGACCTCAACCCTTAATGAAACGGGTTCTATTCCGCGACGGCCAACAGTCCGGCGCGGGAAAGCTCCCAGGCCAGCGGCCCACCCCGAGGGGTCCAGAGCCGCGTATAGCCCGCCGCTCCATAGCGTAGCAGGGCAGCCGTCAGCCCCTCGCCCGGTTTCGGCTCGAACAGGGCATCGAAATGAGCGCCATGATCAGACGCCTCGACCAGCGGCTTTCCAGTTGCGAGCCGATGTACAAAACCCGCGCAAAGCACTCTGGCCTCGTCCGCCAGAAGGCCCGTTTCACAGGGTAGGCTCGCTTCGCGCAGGCGCTCCAAGCCTTGACCTGAGGCAAAGGGGGATGGGTCTTCGCAGGCGATCACCACCCGCACCACGCCTGAACCGGCCAGACGTTCCGCGCAGGAAGCATGGCCCGACGAGCGGGCACCGCAAGGCTCCAAGGTCACATAGGCCGTCGCGCCAACCGCCCGCTCACCTAAGGCCGCGAGGGCCTGTTCTTCGGCATGGGGCCGCCCGCCGGGGGCTGTTGCCGCCTCGGCCAGAATTTCCCCATCCTTAGCAATCACACAGCCCACCGACGGATTGGGCCAGGTCGAGCCAAGATTGGCCATTGCTGTCGCAATGGCGCGGCGCATCAGCAAGATGTCGCCGGTGCTGAACATGAGGCTAGGCGCGCTTTGGCAGGGGCTGGGCGCGGGCCTCATCGAGATAGCGCGCCGAAACGGGCTTCAGGTCCGCGTCCAGATCGATCAGCAGGGGATTGCCGGTCGGGATCTCAACCTCGGTGATCTCGCCATCGGGGACGGCGAACAGATGCTTGACGATGGCTCGAAGGCTATTGCCATGGGCGGCCACCAGAACCGTCTGTCCGGCCTTGAGTTGCGGCGCGATATCCGACTGCCAGTAGGGCAAAACCCGGTCCAGCGTCGTCTTTAGGCTTTCGGTGTCTGGGATCGCGATACCGGCATAGCGGCGGTCCTTGCTGAAATCATAGGTCCCGCCGGGAGCCAAGGGCGGCGGCGGCACATCATAGGACCGGCGCCAAACCAAGACCTGGGCCTCACCGTGGACCTGCGCGGTCTCTGCCTTATTCAAACCGGTCAACCCGCCATAGTGGCGCTCATTCAAGCGCCAATCTTTGGTCAGGGGCACCCAGGCCTGACCCGCCGCCTCGAGGGCCAGACAGGCGGTACGGATCGCGCGGGTCTGAACCGAAGTATAGGCCCGGTCAAAATCAACGCCTGCGGCGGCGAGCAGATCCCCGGACCGGCGCGCCTGCGCTTCACCCTCAGCGGTCAGGTCGACATCCACCCATCCGGTGAAGCGATTCTCAAGATTCCACTGGCTTTGGCCGTGACGAACGAGGGCAAGGGTGGGCATGGGAGCGGACCGTTCCTGTGACAAGTCCTTGCTGGCTATGGCTCAGAGCGCCCCACGTCAAGACGCCGTTTGAAGCAGAGGCGTGGCTGTTGGCTCAAATCACTGAGGCCTGATATAGGAACACTATGTCTGATCGTCTCTTTTTCATCAGTCTGGGCCTAGCGGCCGCGGCGCTGATCGCTTTTTCCCTCGTCTGGCCTCAGGGTCTTGGGGACCGTTCACCTGCGCCCTTTGGTCAACCCCCCGCCCAGCGCACGCCCGCCATGCAGGCGGCAATGAAGCGCGAGCGCGATCACGCCAATCAGCAGATGCAGGCCAGCGACGCGGCCAAGGCTAAGACCGTCAAGGCGGCACCCACGGAACAGCCCAAATGACCGCCTTTGATGCCATCGCCGTCGGACGGCGCGTGCTTGCCACCGAAGCTCAAGCCCTTGGCCTGATGGCCGATCAATTGGGCGAGGCCTTTGTTGCCGCCGTCGAGACCATCTTTACCGCCAAGGGCCGCGTGGTCCTGACCGGGGTGGGAAAGTCGGGCCATGTGGGGCGTAAGATCGCTGCGACTCTGGCCTCGACGGGAACGCCAGCCATGTTCGTCCATGCCAATGAGGCCAGCCATGGCGATCTGGGCATGATCGGTGTCGATGACGTCGTGCTCGCCCTGTCGAAATCGGGCGAGGTCAAGGAACTGACCGACGTCATTCACTATGCCAAGCGCTTTGGCGTGCCGCTTCTGGGTGTAACCGCGTCGGCAGGCAGCGCCTTGGGCAAGGCCGCTGACATTCTTTTGCTCCTACCCGATGCGCCCGAAGCCACCGATGGGGTTAATGCACCGACCACCTCAACGACCTTGCAGATCGCGCTTGGCGATGCGCTGGCCGTGGCGGTGCTAGAGCGCCGAGGTTTCACCGCCGATGATTTCCGCATCTATCACCCCGGCGGACAGTGGGGCGCGATGCTGCGCACCGTCGCCGACATCATGCATGGCGAAGCGGACCTGCCTCTGGTTGGGCCGCAAACCGCCATGCCCCAAGCCCTTCTGGTCATGACCGAAAAGCGCTTTGGCTGTGTCGGGGTGCAAGATCAGGCCGGACAGCTGAGCGGATTGATCACCGATGGCGACCTGCGCCGCCATATGGACGGCCTGCTGGGCCTGACCGCTGGACAGGTGATGACCGCTAAGCCTCGCACCATCGGCCCAGACATGCTCGCTGCAGAGGCCCTGCGCCTCATGAACGAATGGCGCATCACGGTGCTGTTCGTGGTCGAGGCAGGCAAGCCCGTCGGCATCTTGCACATTCATGATCTGCTGCGCGCGGGCGTGGTTTAGGGGGCGTCCCTTGCCTGAATCAGGGCAAGCACCAAAAAAATCGCGTCATTGCGAGCGCAGCGAAGCAACCCAGGGGTCTGACGCGGACCTATTGTGATGTTCCCCTGGGTTGCTTCGGCG
>JBEGOG010000189.1:0-4200 GCA_041182125.1 Pseudomonadota bacterium | reverse complement strand
GTCGTCGAAGGCATGATCCGCAAGAATGACTGCGGACAGGTCACCGATGGCTCGGCCGTCGTGTTCTTGGCCTCCGAAAAGCGGGCAGCGCAATATGCAGCGGACCGGGGCATCCCTCTGGAAAGCCTGCCGCAGATCAAGGGCTGGGGCCATCGCTCCTCGCCGATCAGCTATGAGCGCAAGATCCGGGCCAGCGAAGGCCAGCCCTATGTGTTCCCGCAGGTCAAGCGGGCCATCGACGATGCGCGTAGCCGGGCTGGCGTGGCGGACATCTCGCAAATCCATGCGGTCGAGACCCACGACTGCTTCACCACCACCGAATATATGGCCATCGAGCATCTGGGCCTGACGGCTCCGGGCGAGTCTTGGAAGGCGATTGAGGATGGCTCCATCGATATGGGCGGACGCCTGCCGATCAATCCCTCAGGCGGTTTGATCGGCGTGGGTCACCCCGTCGGCGCGACCGGGGTGCGCATGGCTCTGGATGCTTTCAAGCAGGTCACCGGCAAGGCGGGAGAATGCCAGGTCGAGGGGGCCAAGACGGTCCAGACCCTGAATATTGGCGGCTCGACCACCACCACGGTCAGCCTCGTGGTCGGTCTCTAGCCATGACGCAAGAGGTCAGCGCCGCGCCCTTTCGCGAAGCTAAGATGTTGCCGGTCGATCTAAAGGTCGATCGGCGGGCCGATGGCAGCATCCTGATTGCCTCGAACATCCCGCTCAAGCCCTATGAGGCCAATATACCCTTGGCCTTTGCCAGGCGCGCAGCCCAGTCAGCGGACCGGCGGGCCATGGCCCAGCGGGGCGCGGACGGCGAGTGGGCCTATCTGACCTTCACTGAACTGAAACAGCGCATGGATGCGGCGACCCAGTGGTTCCTCGACCATGCTAGACCCGGTGCTCCGGTCCTGATCTTGGCGGGTAATAGTCCAGCCTTCACGATCATGAGCTTTGCCGCCCAAGCCGCGGGCCTGCCGGTCTGCCCGGTCAGCACCACCTATGCCACGATGGGCGGCGACTATGGCCGTCTAGCCCATGTGATCGCCAAGACCCATCCCGGCGTGGTCTTTGCCGAAGACACGGCCATGGCCGCCAAGGCGCTCGAGAGCCTCGAATTTGGCGATGCGCTGATTGTCACCACCACGCCGAACCTGTTGAAGCGGCCCGCGACGGCCTATGCGGATGTTCTGGCAACGCCCGTCACCGATCAGGTTGCTGCTTCGATTGCCCGTCTGCAGCCGCAGGACCGCGCCGCTCTGATGCTGACCTCGGGTTCAACGGGCCTTCCCAAGGTCGTGCCGATCACCTTCGATAATCTGGCAGCCAACACGGCCCAGTGCCTTCAAACCATCGGTGAAGCGGCGGGCTGGCACGAGGTGATGCTCGATTGGCTGCCTTGGCACCATGCGGCCGGGGCCTTTGTCATGCGTGCGACCCTGCTCGAAGGCGGCACGCTCTATATCGACGATGGCAAGCCAGCGCCGGGCCTGTTCGAGACCTCGATCCGCAATCTGCGGGAGATTTCGGTCAGCTATTTCAACAATGTGCCGCTCGGCTACACCATGCTGGTCGACGCGCTCGAGGCCGACCCGGTGCTGCGCGCCACCTTCTTCAAGAAGATGCGCCTGATGCTCTATGGCGGCGCGGGCCTGTCCCAGACCGTCTATGACCGCCTGCAAGCGCTCGCCGTGGCAGAAACCGGCCACCGGATCATGATGACCAGCGGCTATGGCATGACCGAGACGGTCTCGGCCTTTTCGGTGATCCATTTCCTGACCGACAAGGTGGGTATTGGCCTGCCGACGCCCGGCATCACCATGAAGCTGGCCCCGGTTGATGATCGCTATGAGGTCCGGGTCAAGGGTCCCAATGTCACCAAGGGCTATCTCGACGATCCCAAGAAGAACGCTGAGGCCTTTGATGATGAGGGCTTCTATCGCACGGGCGATCTGGCGGTCTTCCACGATCCGAGCGATCCGGGTCAAGGCCTAGCCTTTGTCGGCCGCGCGGCTGAAGAGTTCAAACTGTCGAGTGGGACCTGGGTCTATGGCGGCGGTCTGCGCGATGGCCTGCTGAAGGCTCTGTCGCCTCTGGTGCTCGATCTGGTCCTTTGCGACGATGACCGGCCCTATCTGACCCTGATGGCTTGGCCCAAGGGCGAGGTTTCGCGCGCCGAGATCGCCGAACGGCTGGCGGGCTTTAACGCCGGTCAGAGGGGCGATGCCTCACGCATCCGCCGGGCGCTCTTGTTGTCCGAGCCGCCCGATCCCAACGCCCATGAAATGTCCGACAAGGGTACGATCAACCGCCGCGCCGTCATCGACCGCCGCGCCGATCAGGTGGCGCGTCTGTTCGCAGACCATCCCGACGCTGATGTGATTGTGCTGGACTAGCCCGTCAGGACGAATGGGGCGTCCAGTCTGCGCCGAGCTCGCGATAATCGGCGCTGAACCAGCGCGGATAGCCGTGCAGGGTCTGACCGCCGTCGATCAGGATCTCGGCACCGGTGATGTAGCCGCTGGCCTCGCTGCACAGAAAGGTGACCATCTGGGCAATGTCGTCTGGCTTGCCTAGGCGTCCTGCCGGGGTATTGGCCAGCACGTCCGCGCGGACTGCAGGCTCATCGATCAGCGACTTGGTCATGGCTGTCTCGATCACGCCGGGCAGGACCAGATTGACCCGGATGCGATAGACGCCCAGCTCTGAGGCTAGGGACTTGGCCAGCATCCGAACGCCGGATTTAGAGGCTGCATAGGCTCCCAGCATGTCGCAGATGTCGGTCGCAGCTGTCGAGGCGTTCATGACAATGGCTCCGCCCTGTCCGCCATCGCGCATCAGCCGCGCGGACCCTTGCGCCATCAGGAACCCGCCATTGAGATTGACGTCGACATGCTTTCGCCAATGGTCGAACGACAGATCGATCAGGGCCCCGTTGCGGCCATAGCCTGCATTGATGAAGGCGGCATCCAAGCCGTTGAACCGGTCCTTGATCGCGGCGAACATCTCAGCCACAGCCATTGGATCGGTCTGATCGCAGGCATGGGCCATGATCTCGACCCCATGGCTGGCCAGAGCCTCCGCGACGGAGGTCAGGGCATCGGCGCGGCGGTCGGTCAGAACAATATTGGCCCCAGCCTTAGCAAAGGCAGCAGCGGTCGCCGCGCCAATGTCACCGGCCGCACCCGTGATCAGAGCGGTCTTGGATTTAAAGCTGTTCATGGGTCTGTCTGCTTTCTAGGATCGCTTGTGCGCCCTTGGGCCATAGGTTAGCTTGCATAGAGATAGTGTCAAAGGGCGTTGATCGCTCGGGCAATATCCAAAGTGCATACGGGGGAAACATGCCGGAATTTGTCAATATCCTGATCATTAATGGTGTGGCCATCATGGTCCTCTTTGCCGTGGCTTGGGCCGCCTGTGTCGCGCAGCGCGACTGCACGCCGGTCGACAGCCTTTGGGGGCTTGGCATGGGCGTGGTGGCGCTCTCGACCTTCATTCAGACCGGTGGTGGAACCGAGCGGCGCATTGTGATGACCGCCATCTGCGTGGCTTGGGCCGTGCGACTGGGCGGCTATATGCTCTGGCGCTGGCGCGACCATGGGCCGGATCGGCGCTATGTGCGGATGATGGAAAAGGCCAAGGCCGAAAAGGGCTGGAACTATGGCTATGCCGCCTTCCGGCTGGTGTTCCTGATCCAGATGCCGCTTTTGTGGTTGGTCTGCTTGCCTGTGCAGTTGGGTCAGGTCTCGGCAGAGCCCGCGAACCTCGGCACGCTGGGTCTGATCGGGGCAGGGGTGGCCGTGTTCGGCATCCTGTTTGAGAGCCTCGCCGACTGGCAGCTGGTCCGCTTTAAGAAGAACCCAGACAATGCCGGAAAGGTCATGGACCGTGGTCTGTGGCGTTATACCCGCCATCCCAACTATTTCGGTGACGCCCTGACCTGGTGGGGCCTGTTCTTGATCGCCGCGGAGACACCGCTTGGCCTGTTCTCGGTGGTCGGGCCGATCTATCTGGTCTTCACCCTGACCCGTTGGAGCGGCATGCCCACGGTCGAGCACCGCCTTGGCCGCACGCGCCCGGACTATGCCGAATATAAGCGCCGCACCTCGGCCTTTATTCCTTGGCCGCCCAAGCCTGCTCAGGTCGACCAGTGATGGGATTGCCAAGCGCTATTGCTGATCGCCTGCGCCTACCCGCCATTGC
>JBEGOG010000188.1:0-4248 GCA_041182125.1 Pseudomonadota bacterium | reverse complement strand
GCGCCGGTTGCGGTTCAGCCGCCACCCTATCGGGCCCCTGAGCCACTTCGTGCCGCTCCGACCCGGCAGGGTGAGCCGCGCCGCGATGATCGTCAGGCCACCACCACCTATCGCAGTGATGCGCCGCGTCCGGCTCCGACCGGTCCGCGTCCGCCGCGTGATGGGCAACGTCCCAACACAGATCGTCCAGCCCCGCCTGCTCGCGCCGGTGAGACGGTTCGCTATTCGGCTCTTACGCCACGTCCCGCTCCGCCGCGTCCCGGCGCTGCAGGCGCTCGCCCGGGTCCGGGGGGGCGTCAGGCTCCGCCTTCGGCACCGGTCACGCCCGATGTGCAACGCGCCGCGCGTACCGCCCCTCCGGGTGCAGGTAAGGACCGTCGTCCTCAGGATCTGGACGAGGATAGCATCAAGCGCGCCAAGGCTGCAGCGCCGGGCGGCAACGCCAAGGCTGTCAGCCGCGTTAAGGGAGCCCCTCAACGCCGTGAAGGCCGACTGACCATCCAAGCCGTCGCCGGTGATGGAGAGTCCGCCGACCGCATGCGCTCGCTGGCCTCGGTTCGCCGGGCCCGTGAACGCGAGCGTGAAAAGCGCAAGGGCGGCGGCGCTCAGGATCAGATCAAGGTCACCCGTGACGTGGTCATTCCTGACGTCATCACTGTGCAGGAACTGTCACAGCGTATGGCCACCCGCGCCGTCGACGTGATCAAGTTCATGATGCGCCAAGGCATGATGCTGAAGATCAACGATGTGATCGATTCCGATACGGCAGAACTGATCGCCACGGAATTTGGCCACAATGTCACCCGCGTGTCGGAGTCTGACGTGGAAACCGGCTTCCTGTCGGCTGAAGATCACGATCAAGACACCGTCTCACGGCCTCCAGTGGTCGCGGTTATGGGTCACGTTGACCACGGCAAGACCAGCCTCTTGGATGCTTTGCGTTCGGCCGATGTGGCTGGCGGTGAGCATGGCGGCATTACCCAGCATATTGGGGCCTATCAGGTCCGTCTGCCTGCAGGTGACCGGGTCACCTTCCTCGATACGCCCGGTCACGCGGCCTTCTCGGCCATGCGAGCGCGCGGTGCCAATGTCACCGACATCGTGGTTCTGGTTGTGGCCGGTGATGATGGGGTCATGCCTCAGACCATCGAAGCCATTCATCATGCCAAGGCTGCTGGTGCGCCGATCATCGTCGCCGTCAACAAGATGGACAAGCCCGGTTCCGATGCCACGCGCGTCGTCAACGAGCTTCTGCAGCACGAGATCGTGGTCGAAAGCCTCGGCGGCGACACCCAGATCATTGAGGTCTCTGCCCTCAAAAAGACCGGTCTGGACAAGCTGATCGAAGCCATTCTGATCCAGGCTGAAATGATGGACCTGAAGGCCAATCCCGATCGGACGGCCGAAGGTGTGGTCATTGAAGGTAAGCTCGATAAGGGACGGGGCCCTGTGGCCACGGTTCTGGTCAAGCGCGGCTCGCTTAAGCGCGGCGATATTGTCGTGGCCGGTGCTGCTTGGGGCCGCGTGCGCGCCCTGATCAACGAACGTGACGAACAGGTCTTGGTGGCGGAACCCTCCGTGCCTGTCGAGATCCTCGGCCTTGATATGCCTCCGAGCCCCGGCGAAGCCTTCGCTGTGGTGGAAAATGAGGCGCGCGCCCGTGAACTGACCGAATATCGCGACCGTAAGCGCCGCGATAAGATGCTGACCCCCACCGCCGCTGGCGCGACCTTGGCCGACATGATGGCCAAGCTGCAGGACAAGAAGCTCAAAGAGCTTGCCCTGATCGTCAAGGCGGACGTGCAAGGTTCGGCCGAAGCCATCATCGGCTCGCTGGAGAAGATCTCCACCGACGAGGTGCGGGCCCGGATCATTCACTCCGGCGTCGGTGCCATCAACGAGAGCGACGTGCTGCTGGCCAAGGGTTCCGGCTCGCCGATCCTCGGCTTCAATGTTCGCGCCTCCAAGCAGGCCCGCGACCTGGCCGAGCGCGAAGGCGTCGAGATCCGTTATTACGCGATCATCTACGACCTGCTCGACGACATCAAAAACGTGCTCTCGGGCATGTTGTCGCCGATCCAGCGCGAAACCTTCCTCGGCAATGCCGACGTCCTGCAGGCCTTCGATATCTCCAAGGTCGGCAAGATCGCCGGTTGCCGCGTGTCCGAAGGCGTGGTCCGCAAGGGCGCCAAGGTCCGGATCATCCGCAACGACGTGGTGGTGCTGGAACTGGGCACCTTGCAGACGCTCAAGCGCTTCAAGGACGAGGTCAACGAAGTCAATGCCGGTCAAGAGTGCGGCATGGCCTTCGCAGGCTTCCAAGACATCAAGGCCGGTGACGTTATCGAGTGCTTCACGGTCGAGACCATCAAGCGTTCGCTCTAGTCGTCGCTTTTGGTGAATAGATTTCAGGCCACCGGACCCGATGGGGTGCGGTGGCCTGATCTTTTTGGGCCTCTGTTTCGTTAGCCTTTGGGCATGGCCATAATTGCGCCCCGTCGCCAAGGTCCACTGATCCTGATGGAGACCGCCACATGACCCTTTGCCGATGGACCTTGGCGCTCGTGAGCGCTGCGCTGCTGAGCAGTTGCGCCACCACCAGCCGCTATGACGCGGCAGGCGACGTACACCAGCTGTTGGTCGCCATTCGCAACCATGACCAGGCGGGCTTCGAAGCCCATGTCGACCGGGCGGCGCTCAAGACCCAGCTTCGGGGGCGGCTGATGGCCGAGGCCGCCAAGGCCCATGGCAGCGACAGCCTGGCCGTCCTCGGCGCGCTCCTCGCCCGGCCCTTGGTCGATGTCGCCGTCGATCAGCTGGTCCAGCCGGATGTCTTCGGGGCCGTCGCCGACTATATGGGCTATTCTGCCGCCAAGCCGCTGCCCGACCGGGTGGCCATCGCTAGCGTGCTTCGCCCCATCGACGAGACCACCGTCTGCGCGCCCCGCAAGAAGGACGGCCCCTGCGTTCTGGTTTTCCGCAAGGAGACCGGCAGCTGGCGCTTGGTCGGTTTCGAGGGGGATATAGGGATGCTCAAGGCCGGACCCACGAGGCGGTGACGGCTGTTTAGCCCCCTCCCTCGACTTTCCACCCTAGCGGCGCTACAAGCCACGTCCTTTTGTGTCCGTCCCTTCCGCGGCGTCCGATCCGCCGGTGAGGCTAGGAGAGTGTTATGAAACGTCCTGCAAAGGCTTCACGCCCGTCCGGGCCTTCGGGTCCCAGCCAGCGTCAGTTACGCGCGGGTGAACTTGTTCGCCATGCCTTGGTTGAGATCCTGCGCGAAGAGACCTTTCTCGATCCGACCTTGGCGGGCGTAATCGTGACCGTCACCGAAGTGCGGATGACCCCAGACCTGCGCCATGCCATGTGCTTCGTACAGCCCCTGCGCGGTGAGAATGCCAAGGCCATCATCAAGTCGCTCAATGCCGTGTCGAAATATATTCGCGGCCTGCTGGGCCGGATGATCGATATGAAGTTCACGCCGGATCTGCGCTTCATCCACGATCAGAGCTTCGCCACCGCTGAGCATATTGAGAAACTGTTCGACGATCCCCGCGTGCGCGCCGACATCGCTGCGCCGGATGAGGATGAAGAAGACGGCCATGGCCCGGCGTAAGAAGGGCCTGCCGGTCTCCGGCTGGATCGTCCTTGATAAGCCGCACAATATGGGCTCAACCACGGCGGTCAGCCGGGTAAGGCGGTTGTTCAATGCGCAAAAGGCCGGTCATGCCGGAACGCTCGACCCGCTGGCCACCGGCATCTTGCCCATTGCCTTGGGCGAGGCGACCAAGACCGTGCCCTATCTGATGGAGGCCGAGAAGACCTATCGGTTCACCGTCGCCTGGGGCACCTCGACCGCCAGTTTTGACCGCGAAGGCGAAGTGACCGCGACCTCAGATGTGCGCCCTGATCCGGCTGCCATTGCCGAGGCCCTCACGAGCTTTGTCGGTGAGATCGATCAGGTCCCGCCCAACTTTTCGGCCATCAAGGTCGATGGCGAGCGGGCCTATGATCTGGCCCGCGAAGGGGTCGAGTTCGAGCTGGCCGCCCGCCGGGTCACCATCTATGAGGCCGATCTGGTCGAGATCCCAGACCCTGCCCATGCGGTGATTGATATTCGCTGCGGCAAGGGAACCTATGTGCGCTCGGTGGCCCGTGTCCTTGCCGCAATGCTCGGGGCCTGCGGTCACGTCAGTGATCTGCGCCGCCTGCGGGTGGGGGCCGTTGGGCAAGAGCGTGCAATTACAC
>JBEGOG010000187.1:0-4296 GCA_041182125.1 Pseudomonadota bacterium | reverse complement strand
AGAAAAGTTCATGGGTCCCCTGATCAAGACGGTCATGACCCGCTGCATCCAGTGCACCCGCTGCGTGCGCTTTGTCACCGAAGTCGCTGGCGTGCCGGAAATCGGCATGACGGGGCGCGGCGAAGATGCCGAGATCACGACCTATCTCGAAGGCGCTGTGAACAGCGAACTGTCGGGCAATGTCATCGACCTGTGCCCGGTCGGGGCGCTGACCTCCAAGCCCTACGCCTTCAACGCCCGGCCTTGGGAGCTGAAGAAGACCGAAACCATCGACGTAATGGACGCTCTCGGCAGCGCCATTCGCATCGATGCGCGCGGTGCTGAGGTTATGCGCGTGCTGCCGCGGATCAATGAAGAGGTCAATGAAGAGTGGATCTCTGACAAGACGCGCTATGCCTGCGATGGCCTGATGCGTCAGCGTCTGGACCGGCCCTATGTGCGCACCGGCGGCAAGCTGCAGCCTGCGAGCTGGGCGCAAGCCTTTGATGCCGTTGTTGAAAAGCTGAAGTCGGCCAAGGCGGACCGGGTCGGCGTTATCGCCGGTGATCTGCAAGATGCTGAATCGATGAAGGCGGCGCTGGACCTGTTCGGGTCGCTCGGCGTGACCAGTCTCGACTGCCGCCAAGATGGCGCGGCGCTAGACCCCCAGGCGGGCCGGACCTCCTATCTGTTCAACTCGTCGATCGCTGGGATCGATGAGGCCGACCACATCGTCCTGATCGGGGTCAATCCGCGTCATGCGGCCCCCGTGCTCAATGCCCGCATTCGCCGGGCCGTGATGCAGGGCACCTGCAAGGTCAGCGTCATCGGCGAGCAGGCCGATCTGACCTATGCTTACGACTATCTGGGTGCCGGTCCTGAAACCTTGACCCGTTTTGCGTCCAAGCCCCCCAAGGGCGCGGCCAAGCCGATGCTGATTGTTGGCGCTGAGACCGTGGCCCGTGCCGATGGCGCGGCTGTGCTGGCGCTGGTGGCCAAGGCGGCCAAGGCGATGGGCGCGGTCAAGGACGGTTGGAACGGCTTCAATATCCTGCACACCGCCGCCAGCCGCGTCGGCGGCCTGGATATGGGCTTTGTTCCGGGCGAGGGCGGTCTTTCCGCCGAGCAGATGGTCCAAAAGGGTGCGCTCGACGTTCTGGTCCTGATGGGCGCGGACGAGATCGACCTGTCAGCCTCCGACGCCTTTGTCATCTATATGGGTACGCACGGCGATGCCGGCGCGCACCGCGCCGACGTGATCTTGCCGGCGGCGGCCTATAGCGAGAAGGCGGGTCTCTATGTGAACACCGAAGGGCGGGTCCAGATGGCCTCGCGCGCCGTGTTCCCCAAGGGCGATGCCAAGGAAGATTGGGCCATCCTGCGCGCCCTGTCCGAGCGTCTGGGCAAGACCTTGCCCTATGACAGCCTCAACCAACTGCGCGCCAAGCTGTTCGCGGATCATCCGACCTTTGGACAGATTGATTATGTCGCCACGGGCGCTGCCCTTGATCTGGCGATGGTCGGTACGGCGGGCGATCTGAGCGACGCGGCCTTTGCTGGACCTGCCCAGGACTTTTACCTCACCAACCCCATTGCGCGGGCGAGTGTGACCATGGCCGAGTGCTCTGCCACCGCCAAGGCCGCGCGCGTCAAGCCCGTAGCGGCGGAGTAGACCTGATGACCTCTACCGCTTTGGAATTCTGGACCACGCCGCTGGGCTGGACCTTGATCACTGTGGGACAGATCCTGCTGGTCGTGATCGGTGTTCTGCTGTCGCTCGCCTTTTTGCTGCTCGCGGACCGTAAGATTTGGGCCGGTGTTCAGATGCGCAAGGGGCCCAACGTCGTGGGTCCTTTCGGCCTGTTCCAATCCTTTGCCGACTTCTTCAAGTTCGTTCTGAAGGAAATCGTCATTCCCTCTGGTGCGGACAAGGTGGTGTTCATCGCCGCGCCCCTGATCAGCTTCATTCTCGCCTTCGGGGCTTGGGCGGTCATTCCGTTCGCGCCGGGCTGGGTGGTGTCGAACATCAATGTCGGCGTGCTGTACCTGTTCGCCATCTCGTCGCTGGGCGTCTATGGCATCATCATGGGCGGTTGGGCCTCTAACTCGAAATATCCGTTCTTGGGCAGCCTGCGTTCGGCCGCTCAGATGGTGTCCTATGAGGTGTCGCTTGGCTTCATCATCATCACGGTCATTCTGCTGACCGGGTCGATGAACCTGCAGACCATCGTTGAGCATCAGGCGGGTGGGTTCTGGAACTGGCATGCCTTTGCCCTGCCAACCATTATCGTCATGTTCCCGATGATGGTGATCTTCTTCATCTCGGCTCTGGCCGAGACCAACCGTCCGCCCTTCGACCTTCCCGAGGCGGAGTCGGAGCTGGTGGCCGGTTATCAGGTCGAATATTCCTCGACGCCCTATCTGCTGTTCATGATCGGCGAATATTCCAACATCGTTTTGATGTGCGCCATGATCTCGCTGCTGTTCTTTGGCGGCTGGCAAGCGCCGTTCCCAACGCCGTTCTTGGCGGCCTGGTCACCGACGGCTGTGAGCCTGTTTGGCTTCCTGTGGTTCGCCATCAAGATCGTCTTTTGGTTCTTCATGTTCGCGATGGCGAAGGCCATCGTCCCACGCTACCGCTATGACCAACTGATGCGTCTGGGCTGGAAGGTGTTTCTGCCGACCTCGTTGGTCGCCGTGATGCTCATCGCCGCTTGGCGCGTTTTTGGCCCGCAGGCTTAGGAGACAGATCGATGTCATTTTCTGCCCGCGTCACCCAGGCCGTTAAAGGCGCTGCCCTCATGGACTTTGTGGGCGCCTTCGGGTTGGCCATGAAATATATGATGCGCCCCAAGGCGACGGTTCTCTATCCGAACGAGCGCAATCCTCAGTCGCCGCGTTTCCGGGGTGAGCATGCCTTGCGCCGCTATCCCAATGGCGAAGAGCGCTGCATTGCCTGCAAGCTGTGCGAGGCGATCTGTCCGGCTCAGGCCATCACCATTGAGGCCGAACCGCGCGCTGACGGCTCGCGCCGCACGACCCGCTACGACATTGACATGGTCAAGTGCATCTATTGCGGCCTGTGCCAAGAGGCCTGCCCCGTGGATGCCATCGTCGAGGGACCGAACACCGAGTTCGCGACCGAGACCCGCGAAGAACTTTACTATGACAAGGAAAGGCTGCTCGACAACGGCGACCGTTGGGAGCGGCAGATTGCTAAGAATATGGAGCTAGACGCCCCTTATCGCTAAGAGGCGCTCGTTTTGGACCGGTGATACGGCTTTGCCGGATCACTATTGTGACGGACTCATCCCGCTAGTGTGCCTCGAGCACAGGCGGGTAACAGGGGGGCTTTAGACCCAGCATGGACTTGCAGGCGATCGCCTTCTATCTGCTGGCGGCAGTGACCGTCATATCGGGCTTCCTCGTCATCACGGCGCGCAACCCGGTGCACTCGGTGCTGTTCCTGATCATGGCCTTCTTCACGGCAGCGGGTCTGTTCGTGATGTTGGGGGCAGAGTTCCTCGCCATGCTGCTGATCGTCGTCTATGTCGGCGCGGTGGCGGTGCTGTTCCTGTTCGTGGTCATGATGCTGGACGTCGATTTCACCCAGCTTCGCGAGGGCTTTGCGCGCTATCTGCCCATTGGCATGGCCGTCGGCGGTGTGCTCGCGGTTGAGATGGTGATGGTCGCTGTCACCGTTGCCGCCAATGGCGCTGCCGGTAAGAACGCGGCCCCCGCAGCGCCTGTCGCGGATCTGCCCAATGCTGAGGCGATCGGGCGGGTGCTCTATACCGATTATATCTACTTCTTCCAGGCGGCGGGCCTTGTCCTGCTGGTGGCGATGATCGGGGCCATCGTCCTGACCCTGCGCCACCGTCCGGGCGTCCGGCGCCAGAACATCGGTGATCAGGTCGCACGCACCCCTGCGAGCGGCATGAAAATCGTCCAGATTAAGAGTGGCGAGGGGCTTTCCGAATGACCATTGGCTTGGCCCATTATCTGGCGGTTGCCGCCATCCTGTTCACCATCGGGGTGCTTGGCATCTTCGTGAACCGCAAGAACATCATCGTCATCCTGATGTCGATCGAGCTGATCTTGCTGGCCGTGAATATCAATCTGGTGGCCTTTTCGGTCTATCTGCACGACGTGGTCGGCCAGATCTTCGCCATGTTCGTGCTGACCGTAGCGGCGGCTGAAGCCGCTGTCGGCCTGGCGATCCTTGTCACTTTCTTCCGTAACCGCGGCGATATTGCCGTGGATGACGCCAGCATGATGAAGGGCTGAGATCGTGGAACCTATCGTCACGACCCTCGT
>JBEGOG010000186.1:0-4297 GCA_041182125.1 Pseudomonadota bacterium | reverse complement strand
GCCGCTTCGGTAATTTCGCTGGCATGGGCATAGCCTGCCGTCTCTCCGGCCACGACCCTAAGGCCGAACCCTTCGCCAGAATCGTAGGCGGCGGATTTCAAACGCCCGTCGTCAAAGACAAATGATTCGCTTTCGGACCGCTCCATATAGAGTTCGCCATCATCCGCGCCGCTCAGCGCTTCGGCCAAGATCGCCCTTGCACGCTCAGGATTGACGTCATTGGCTTCTAAAAGGGGCATGGCGGTCGTAGGCGAGGTCATGAACTTGGGTCCGATCGAAAAAGCGCTACGAATAACATAGGGATTCCGTGGCAAAGTTGAAACCGCCTCTGGTGTAATCGCTCATCCCTTGGCAAGACAGGCTTCAACGCGTATGCACGCGCCAGTAATTTGGGAAATGGGGCTAGCTCGGTTCCGAGGTGCGACAATTAGGCCCTAGCTTAGGGCTCGCCGCCAAGGACTGCCGGGGTATGTCACACGGTGAATAACCTGCTACAGGTGGGTTTTTACCGGTTAGGGCTGGGCCGTAGAGAATATGAGGGCTTCGGGAATGAATATGCGCAAGCTAGCGGCGGGCCTCGCCGGGATGATTGTCGGGATCGGGTTCAGCGCCCAAGCCTTGGCGACTGAACTTATGGGTCAGCCCACGCCGGACTATATCGGCCTACAACAGGCGGCCTCGCCGCTGAAACACTCAGCGATCTTTTTCCACGACGCGATCTTGATGCCGATCATCACGGCGATCTCGATCTTTGTGGCAATCTTGCTGGGCATTATCGTGGTGCGCTTCAACAAGAAGTCGAACCCAGTGCCTGCGAAATTCAGCCATAACACGGCTTTGGAAGTGGCATGGACGCTGATCCCCGTCGGGATCTTGCTGTTCATCTCGATCTTCTCGTTCAAGCTTCTGTTCGCCTATCACGACATGCCCAAGCCTGATCTGACGGTTAAGGCGACCGGTTACCAGTGGTACTGGGGCTACACCTATCCGGATCAGAAGATCGACGAAATCACCTCGGTCATGCTGTCGGAAGCCGACGCCAAGAAAAATGGCCAGCCCTATCGTTTGGCGGCTGACACGTCCCTGGTCGTGCCGGTGAACAAGGTCGTGCGCGTTCTTGTCACGGGTTCTGACGTGATCCACAATTTTGCCATGCCCGCCTTTGGTTTGAAGACTGACGCCATTCCTGGCCGGGTCAATGAGACCTGGTTCAAGGCCGAGAAGACCGGCATGTTCTATGGCCAATGTTCTGAGCTTTGCGGCGTCGATCACGCCTTCATGCCGATCCAGATCAAGGTCGTGACCCAAGAAGAGTTTGACGCTTGGGTGCTGACCAAGGCTCCACCGGCGGCTGCCGCCCCTGTCGTGACCCCCGTGGCCACGCCTGCAGCCCCGGCGGCTCCTGCCGCACCGGCCGCTGCTGCTGCCCCCGCCCCGCAAAAGACCGCTCAACTCGACGTGGCTGCTAAGCCCGTCGCGATGAACTGATAGTTCGAGGAAGAGTTAGACGATGGCAAACTCCGCCGCACACGATCACGGTCATGATGATCATGACCACAAGCCGGGTTTCTTTACCCGGTGGTTCTTCTCGACCAACCACAAGGATATTGGCACCCTCTACATCCTGTTCGCCATCATGGCGGGCCTGGTGGGTGGGGCCCTGTCTGGTCTGATCCGTATGGAACTGGACCAGCCTGGTATCCAGTATTTTAGCGCAACCTCCGGGGTCAGCTTCCTCGGCCTGATTGAACAGTCCAAGCACGGTTATAATACGGTCGTCACCGCTCACGCCCTGATCATGATCTTCTTCATGGTCATGCCTGCGATGATTGGTGGCTTCGGTAACTGGTTCGTTCCGATCATGATCGGCGCGCCGGATATGGCCTTCCCGCGGATGAACAATATTTCGTTCTGGCTGCTGATGGCCGCGTGGGTGCTGCTGTGCATGTCCCTGTTTGTGGACGGTGGTCCTGGCCGTGGCTTTGGTGGCGGTTGGACGATCTATCCGCCCCTATCCACAACGGGCCACACTGGCCCCGCCATGGATTTGGCGATCTTCTCGCTGCACCTTGCCGGTGCCAGCTCGATCTTGGGCGCGATCAACTTCATCACCACCATCTTCAATATGCGCGCACCGGGCATGACCATGCACCGCATGCCGCTCTTTGCCTGGTCGGTTCTGATTACGGCCTTCTTGCTGCTGCTGTCTCTGCCGGTTTTGGCCGGTGCGATCACCATGCTGCTGACCGATCGTAACTTCGGCACCTCCTTCTTCAACCCAGCCGGTGGCGGCGATCCGGTGATGTTCCAGCACCTGTTCTGGTTCTTCGGTCACCCCGAAGTGTACATCCTGATCCTTCCCGGTTTCGGCATCATCAGCCACATCGTTTCGACCTTCTCCAAGAAGCCCATCTTCGGCTATCTGGCCATGGCCTATGCCATGGTGGCCATCGGCTTCGTCGGCTTTGTTGTGTGGGCTCACCACATGTACACGGTCGGTATGACCATCGACCTTCGTGCCTATTTCGTCGCAGCGACCATGGTCATTGCGGTACCCACCGGCATCAAGATCTTCTCGTGGATCGCGACCATGTGGGGTGGTTCGGTTGACTTTAAGACCCCGATGCTTTGGGCGATGGGCTTCATCTTCCTGTTCACCATCGGCGGCGTGACCGGCGTGGTGCTCGCCAATGCCGGTATCGACTACTCGCTGCACGACACATATTACGTCGTGGCGCACTTCCACTATGTGCTCTCGCTCGGTGCGGTGTTCGCGATCTTTGCGGGCTTCTATTACTGGTTCGAGAAGATGTGGGGCGTGAAGTACAACGAGTTCCTCGGCTGCGTGCACTTCTGGATCACCTTCGTCGGCGTGAACCTGATCTTCTTCCCGCAGCACTTCTTGGGCCTGCAGGGCATGCCACGTCGCTACGTGGACTATCCTGAAGCCTTCTCAAAGTGGAACCACGTCTCCAGCATCGGCTATGCCATTACGCTTGTTGGCGTCGGCGTGTTCTTGCTGGTCCTGCTGGAATCGGCGATCCGTCGCCGTAAGGCGGAAGCCAATCCATGGGGCGAAGGGGCCACGACGTTGGAATGGACGCTGTCTTCGCCTCCACCATTCCACCAGTTCAATACCCTGCCTGTGATCAAAGACGACGGTCACTGAGCTCTAGACGACGTGTAAGACCGAGGGACGTGGTTTCGGCGAGCCTAGCCGCGAGCTGCGTCCCTCGGATCGTTTCAAAGGAAGCGTTTCTCCCCCATGACCGACCTTTCGGCCCCCCTGTCTGCCTCGGAAATTTCCGCTGAACCGCCTGAAGCGGCTGGGCGGGAACAGACCGCGCGTTGGCAGGATTTTCTGGCGCTGATGAAGCCTCGGGTCATGTCCTTGGTGGTGTTCACCGCCTTGACCGGCCTGGTCTGCGCAGGGGGCAAGATCAATCCGATCATCGCGGCGGTGGCTGTATTCTGCATCGCCGTCGGTGCCGGGGCCTCTGGGGCCCTGAACATGTGGTACGACGCTGATATCGACGCCCAGATGCGCCGGACACGCGGTCGCCCCGTGCCTGCAGGCCGGGTTCAGCCTGCCGATGCCCTGACCCTTGGCGTGGTGATGTCACTCTTTTCGGTCATGCTCATGGGCATGGCGACCAATTGGTTGGCCGCTGGTCTGCTGGCCTTTACCATCCTCTTTTACGCCTTGATCTACACCATGTGGCTCAAGCGCTCGACGCCTCAGAATATCGTTATTGGCGGCTTGGCCGGTGCCTTACCTCCTGTGATCGGCTGGGCGGCGGTAAGCGGTACGACTCCGCTCAATGCTTGGCTGCTTTGCGCCATCATCTTCATGTGGACACCGCCCCATTTCTGGGCACTGTCGCTCTATACGTCTGAGGACTATGCCAAGGCTGGCGTTCCGATGATGCCGGTCGCCAAGGGCGCTAAGTCCACGCGGCTGCAGATCTTGGTCTATAGCCTGCTGCTCGTGCCTGTCTGTCTGATGCCCACAGTGACCGGCCTTGGCGGCCCCGCCTATCTGGCCGTGTCAGGCCTGGGGGGTGCGGTGTTCTTGCTGCTCGCAGTTCGCCTGTTCCTGAGCCGCGCAGGGGATGCGGCCGATCCGCGCATGGACGCCGGTCTTTACGATGTAAGGGCTGCCGCCAAGGATGCGCGCAACCTTTTTGCCTTTTCGATCCTATATCTGTTCTTGATGTTCGCCGCGCTGCTGGCCGAGCACATGTTTGGGATCAAGCCGTTCACGGCCCTCTCCTTCCTGCAAGGATTTAACAGATGA
>JBEGOG010000185.1:0-4360 GCA_041182125.1 Pseudomonadota bacterium | reverse complement strand
GGATCCCTTCTCAGTCTGCTGCGCCTTTGATCCTGCGCCAAGACTGATCGTGGTTGGCTCTGACCCCACCGCCTTGGCCATCGCGAGCCTTGGAATAACTGCGGGGTTTCAGACCTGGTTAAACCGTCCAAAGGGACCGGCCTCTGCGCCACCAGTTCATGGACTAGGCTATCTGCGTCAAGAACCTCAGAACGCGCTAAGCGAAGTTGGTTTAGATCCTTGGACCTACGTCGCTGTAGCAAGTCATGACCGTGACACTGACCATCCTGCACTCGTCGCGGCTCTGATGTCACCGGCCGCCTATGTCGGACTATTGGGCGCACGGAGGCGACGGCCAGAACGTCTCGCGGCCCTTCGCGCGGACGGCGTTCCAGATGACGCTATCAAGCGGCTTCACGCGCCCATTGGCGTGGACCTTGGCGGCAAGGCCCCTTGGGAAGTCGCGATCAGCGTCCTGGGCGAAATGATTCAAACGCGCCGGATCGCTAAGCTGCGAGCCTCAAAGACGGTTTAACCGGAGGATCTTTACCAATGCGCCTGCCTCAAGGCCATCGCTATGGGCCGGTTGGCAGACCAACGCGTCGGCCTGTGCAAAGATGCTAACCAGCGAAGAGTCCTGATCACGGAAGGGGTGGGCAACCATCACCCCCTGCCGGTTTTCGATCCTAGCCCTCATCCAATGCTCACGCGGCCCATTTGAGGGCAGGGGAGTGCCAAGCTGTGCGGATTCCAGTGCCGGACCCGGGCTCAATCCCAATAGTCCATCAACCAGCGGCCTTAAGAAAAGCTCAGCGCACACGAGCGCAGAAGCCGGATTGCCGGGCAGGCCCAATATGAGCTGACCGTCACCCAACTGCCCAAACCAGGTCGGTTTGCCCGGCCGAAGCGCGATGGTTTCGACCGAAAGGACCAATCCAAGCTTGGCCATGGCAGGCTTGACCAGATCATGATCGCCCACCGACGCCCCGCCAAGGGTCACGATCAGATCGACCTCAAGATCACGCACGGCCAATGCGATGTCGTCGGCGTCATCGACCGCCGAATGGAGGCGAACGGCCTGTGCGCCCCAACCGTCCAATAGGGCACAGACCGCCGGACTGCCCGAATTATAGATCTGATCCGCACTGGGGGTCTCACCGGGCTCAACCAGCTCAGTGCCGGTCGAAAGAACCGCGACCCGAGGTCTTTTAAAAACCGTTAGAGCGCGTGCCCCTGCTGACGCGGCCAAGGCCAGCCGCCATGCATCAAGCCTTGCCCCCGTCTCAAGAAGGACTGCGCCCGCCTGAAAATCGCCGCCTTGCGCGCGGATGTTTGCACCCTGTCCCGTCAGGGGACCTAGGAGGGCCATATCCCCGTCACGCTGCACATTTTCTTGGATAACCACATGATCGCAATCGGCGGGAACGGGCGCGCCTGTAAAGATCCGCACAGCTTGCCCCGGCAAGACCGTACCCTTGAAGGCCAAACCCGCCGCGCTCTCTCCTATCACCTGAAGATGGGCCGGATGATCATGGGCGTCAGACGAACGAACGGCGTACCCATCCATAGCCGAAGCCCGAAAGGGCGGTTGGTCACGCTGCGCTATAATGGGTTCCGCCAAAATCCGGCCATAGGCCAGATCAGGGCTCACGGTTTCTGTGTCCATGAGGCTGACCTTGGCCAAAATCCTTTGACGCGCCTCTTGTGCGCTAAGATTTTTCACTTTGGTGCCTCGTCTGGGTGCCGCTGGAAATCTCCAGAGGCCCCGCCGGTCTTGCTGACCAGCCGGACATCTTCGATGGTCATGGCCTTATCGGCGGCCTTTAGCATGTCATAGAGCGTCAGGCAGGCGACAGAAACGGCGGTCAGTGCCTCCATCTCCACACCCGTTGGACCCGTTGTCCGAACCCTTGCCACCACACCCAACCCAATCCCTGGAACCTCACTCACCTCCACAATGACCTTTGACAGGGCGAGGGGATGGCACAGAGGGATCAGATCGGCGGTCCGCTTTGCCGCCATGACGCCCGCAAGCTCAGCCGTCGCCATCACTTCGCCCTTGCGCCCTCCGCCGGCCAAGGCCAACGCCAAGGTTTGAGGGGCCATGCGAACACGGCCTTCAGCAACAGCCTCGCGCAGGGTTTGGGCCTTGTGCGAGACATCGACCATCCGCGCGCGGCCGTTGGTGTCTATATGGGTGAGACCCTGGTCGGGCGTTATGGCCATTGGATCAGCGCTCATTCAATCGCGGCATCAGCTCGACCAGATTGCAGGGCTTGTGACGGCTGTCCAATTGAGCGGCAATGACCTTGTCCCACCCGTCCTTGACCGCGCCGTTAGAGCCTGGAAGGCAAAAGACAAAGACGCCGCCGACAATTCCCGCCAAGGCCCGGCTTTGCAGGGTCGAAAGGCCCACCGTTTGGGTGCTGACCATATGAAACACGACTGAAAACCCTTCGATGCGCTTGTCGAACAGAGGCTCGATCGCTTCGGGTGTGACGTCGCGGCCCGTTAGGCCCGTGCCACCCGTCGAGACAATCGCATCGACCTCGCCCGAGGCGACCCAGGCCAAGACCTTGGCGCGGATGGCGCTGCGGTCATCGGGCACAAGGGCGCGGCCGGCTAGCACATGACCGGCATCGCTAACCCGGCTAGCCAACAGATCGCCTGAGCTATCGCTTTCTTCGTCGCGCGTATCGGAGACGGTGAGCACGGCGACGCGAACGGGAACCTTGGCCAAGGTCTCATCAATGCGGCCACCAAAGCCAGCGGGGAGGGTGGTCATGGGTTCACATCCTTATTCTGGCGCTTGGTCCGCAGTCCAGCGCGTTAGGTCTTGATAATCTGCTTGCCGCGGCTCGATCCAGCGTGCGCCGTCTGGCCCGTACTCTTTTTTCCAGAAGGGTGCGCGGCTTTTCAAATGGTCCATCAAAAAATCAGCGCCTTCGAAGGCTTGGCGGCGATGGGCAGCGGCGGTCGCCACAAAGACGATGGCCTCACCCGGTAGGATCGGACCGACGCGGTGTATGACCTTGGCGTCGCGCAGGTCAAAACGGTTGCACGCCTCTTCGACGAGGGCCTCAATCCAAGGCTCGGTAAAGCCGGGATAGGCTTCTAGCTCAAGCATCTGGGTCCTGCCGTCATCTTGGCGGGCAATACCGGTAAAGCTGACCACGCCGCCTGCATCCGGTAGGCCTTGGCTAAAGGCGCTCAACGCGGCCCCAGCGTCAAAGATTTCGGTTTGGACGCTGACGGACATTATCCACCACTCATTGGCGGTAGGAAGGCCACTTCGGACGCGGCGGAAAGGGTAACGTTGCCGCGAACCAGCGCCTTGTCGACGGCGACCTGAACGCCGGGACCGTTTAAGGCCTCTGCCAGATCAGGATGGAGCCGGGCGATGTCAGACCGCAGGCTGGTCAGGTCGCTGCCTTCCTCAAAAATTCGCTCTCGCCATCCGGCGAGGTCTCTAAGGGCACCAAACAGCAGAACGCGGGCCATCCTTTAGCCTCCGGTCCGTGACATGTGCCGCGCCAGTGTGGGTGCCGAGCCTTCGCTAATATGGAAATCGTGTCCTTCTGGCTGGCCTGCGATGGCGAGCCTTATGGCCTCTTCCAATCCTAAGTGACCCGTAGGCCCGCGCAGAACTGCGCGAAGGTCCATCTCGTCTTCATGGCCAAGACAGGTGTGTAGAACCCCGGTGCAGGTCAGGCGCACCCGGTTACAGGCTTCGCAAAAGGTATGGGACATAGGGGTGATGAGACCCAAACGCCCGCCAGTCTCTTCGATCCGGACATAGCGCGCCGGACCGCCAGTTTGCAGAGGAATATCGGTCAGGGTCCAAAAGGACGACAGGGTTTCACGAACCTTGGCCAGAGACAGGAACTGTGAGGTCCGGTCCTCACCCGTATCGCCCAGCGGCATGGTCTCAATAAGGGTCAGATCATAGCCTCGGCCATGGGCCCAAGAGATCATGGCCGCGATCTCGTTTTCGTTGGTGTCCTTTAAGGCCACAACATTGATCTTAACGGCGAGACCTGCGGCGTCCGCGGCATCAAGGCCGGCCATGACCTGAGCCACATCGCCGCCTCGGGTCAGGCTCTTAAAAAGTACAGGATCGAGCGTATCTAAGGAAACATTGATCCGTTTGACACCAAAGCGAACCAGATCCTTAGCAAACTGGGCCAGACGGGTGCCGTTGGTGGTTAGGGTCAACTCTTCCAGCGCACCGCTCTTCAGATGCCGAGAAAGGGTCTCGACCAGACCCATGAAGCCCTTGCGGACCAGGGGCTCGCCGCCGGTCAAGCGTAGCTTTTTGACGCCAAGATGGACGAAGGCCGATGCGATCTGGTCGAGCTCTTCAAGGGTCAGGACTTCGGCC
>JBEGOG010000184.1:0-6251 GCA_041182125.1 Pseudomonadota bacterium | reverse complement strand
CCCCTCGCCCTGTGGGAGAGGGCCTAAGTGAGGGCCCTATTTCTATTCCCACCTCTTCTAATCCCGCACCCGATCCAGATAGGCCTCGGACCGCATCTCGTGCAGGCGTGAGGCGGTGCGTTCAAATTCAAAGGCCCCGTCACCGGCAGGATAGAGGTCGTCCGGTTCAGCCTCGGCCAGCGCGATCAGTTTGGTTCCAGCCTCATAGAGGGCGTCGATCAGGGTCACGAAACGCTTGGCCTCGTTGCGCCGCGACATGTCTAGCCGAGGAACATCTTCCAAGAACACTGTGTGAAACCGCGCCGCGAGCGCCAGATAGTCTTGGGCACCGAGGGCTTGGCCACAGAGGCTGTTGAACGAGGTGTGCACAAAGCCGCCGCAGGTCCGGGGCAGGCGAATTTGGCGGCCAAGCACCTCTAGGGTCGCGCCTGTCTCGGGGGCCGCATCGGTCAGGTCCGACCATAGAGCGTCAAAGGCTTGGGCCTGATCGGGGCTGACGGGTGAGAAATAGACCCGCGCGCCCTTGAGCCGGTCGAGCCTGAAGTCGGTCGGGCCCCTAACCGCGACAAGGTCCATCCTTGCGCCCAGCATGTCGATGAAGGGCGTAAAGAGCGGCCGGTTGATACCGTCCTTATAGAGGTCGTGCGGCGGCCGGTTTGAGGTGGCGACCAGCACCACGCCCTTGGCGAAAAGGGCTTCGAACAGACGGCCGAGGATCATGGCGTCGGCAATATCGGTCACCTGTAGCTCGTCAAAACATAGGAGCTGCGCCTGCTCGGCGATCAGGTCGGCGACCGGCACGATGGGATCATCGCCTCGGTTCTGGCCAAAACGCGCCTTGCGCTGGGCGGGGGTGCCCTTTCGCCATTGATCGATCAGGCTATGGACCTCAGCCATAAAGGCATGGAAGTGGGCGCGGCGCTTGCGACGAACGGGGGCTGAGTCAAAGAACAGGTCCATCAGCATGGACTTGCCCCGCCCGACCGGTCCCCAGAGATAGACGCCCTTGATGCCGCCAAAGGCCTTTGGCTTACGAAATAGCGAAAAGCCCTGAGGTTCCTGCGCCGCGTTCAGATCGCCTTCGAGCCGTGACAGGGCCGCAATGCCCGCCTGTTGAGCCACGTCAGGTCGGATGGTTCCGGCTTCAAGGCGCTGGTTATAGGCGGTTTGGAGTGAAACCGGCATTAGGGTCTATGGGGCCGGATCTTTGACACCCAGGTCCGCGCGGACAAAGCGATAGGTCTCACGCTTTTCGCAGGCGCAGGCCCGCATCTTGCCGTCCTTGGTCCACCAGATCAGGGTCGGATAGGCGAAGTTCACGCCATTGTCTTTCAGGAGCGGGCGAAGGTCAGCGACCATCTTGCGGCCCGACTCGACCACGGCCGTGCGGCCCGTGTCACCATCGGCCGGCGCAATACCGGGCGCGGTCCAAGCCTCGACGGGAACCCTATTCCAGTTTTCGAACAGGGCCCAAGAGCGGTTGGTCCAAAGCTCTGCCACGGTGGCACGCTCGACAGGGGTGGATTTGGCGACGCCATTGACCTCGGCCCGGGCCACCTCGATTACGCGCGTATCGACGCCCACGGCGTGGAGGCCGGGAAACTCTTCGGTTTTGAAACGCACACAGTCAGGGCAGGACCGAAAGCCGATCATATAAAGGGTCGGGCCTGTTTTGCCGGGAGACACCCAGCCTGCACTTTCGACGATCTTGGTGATCTCGGCCTGATGTTTGGTGATGGTCTTGGGATGCCACTTCAGGTCCGTATGCCAGACATAGGCTCCAGCCCCTACCACTGCGGCAACGACAATGAGGGCGACAATGGTGGTTCCAAGCCTAGTCATCGGATCATTTCCAAATTGGCAGCGGGTTTCGAGGCTGCAGCAATCCCTAATTGCCGCATCGTGCCAATGGCGACAAGGGCCACCAGCACAATCAGGCAGACATAGGCGATAGGCCGCTGGGGTCGACGGGGTTGACGCTCACTCATGGGGTGCAGCCTATAGAATATTCCGCACCGACGCCCAAGCCTGTCGATGTCGGGTGTCAGTTTGGCCAGGTACTGGGGTCTAGCCCGAGGACCTCACCGGCCAGATAGAGCGAGCCGCAGATCATCACGCGGGGTGAGCCCTCGCTCAGGGCAAGGTCGAGCGCCTGATGGATATCCGCGCAAGCCTTGGCTGATAGGCCAGCGTCGGTCGCGACTTGCGCCAGAGCTACGGGCGAGGCGGCGGCATCGGCGTCAAAACCGACGGTGAAGATCTTGGGGTTCAGGGACGCGAAGGCCTCAAAGAACCCCGCCGCATCCTTATTGCCGAGCATCCCGCAAATTAGGGCCAGCGGCCGACCATCACGGGCCTGAAGATCGCCAAGGGCCGTGGCCAGAGCGCGGGCGGCGTGGGGATTATGACCACCATCCAGCCACAGGTCTGAACCAGCCTTGGCCGCCTGCTGCGCCAAGGGGCCAGAGGTCAGGCGCTGGAACCGTGCAGGCCAGACAACATTGGAAACGCCCTTGGCCAGCGCCGCCTCGGTGATCCGCTCGTCGTTGAGGGTCAAGATGGCGAGCACGGCGAGGGCGGCATTGTCGATCTGATGGGCCCCATAGAGCGAGGGCAGGGGCAGGTCATGCAAGGCGGTCTCAGTCTGGACCAAGAGCCGGTCCTGATCACGCCAGCCGTCGGCCTGTTGGCCCAGAACGGTCAGGGGCGAGCGGGTCTTGGCGGCGACGCGTTCAATGACGGCCATGGCCTCGTCGTTCTGGCGCGCAATGATGGCCGGAACGCCGGGCTTTAGGATACCGGCCTTTTCTGTGGCGATCTGGGCGATGGTGTCACCCAGAAACTCGCGGTGATCCATATCGACGGGGGTGATGACGCAGACCGCCGGGCGGGTGACCACGTTGGTGGCATCTAGCACGCCGCCGAGGCCGACCTCGATAATGCAAAGGTCAGCTGGAACCTCTGCGAAGGCCGCAAGGGCCGCCGCCGCTGTGATCTCAAAGAAGGTGATGGGCAGGCCTGCATTGGCCGCTTCGACCCGTTCCAGCACCCGTGCCAAATGCTCTTCGCTGATCAGTTCGCCTGCGAGTCGGATACGTTCGACAAACCTGACCAGATGGGGCGAGGTAAAGACGTGAACCTTGAGCCCCGCTGCCTCTGCGATGGCCCGCAGCGTGGCGACGGTCGAGCCCTTGCCATTGGTTCCCGCCACATGGATGACCGGTGGCAGTTGGTCCTGGGGGTTTCCTAGCGCCGCACAAAGGCGCAGCATCCGATCTAGCGACAGGTCGATCCGCAGAGGATGAAGCGCACGCAGACGCTCTAACGCCGCGTCGTGAGGCCGAAGATGGTCGCTCATGGTCGCCCCAGCGTGAGGTTACAGTCGTACGGTTCGGGTCGAAGGCTTAGCGGCGCGCGCGGCCCATCATCAGGGTCTTAAGAATTGAACCCAGAACAGCGGCCAATTCGTTGCGCGGTGTGACCCGGTCCACCATGCCCTTTTCAACCAGATATTCCGAACGTTGGAACCCGGGCGGCAGGGTCTCACGGATGGTCTGCTCGATCACCCGTTGGCCTGCAAAGCCGATTAGAGCTCCGGGCTCTGCCAGATGGACATCCCCGAGCATGGCATAAGAAGCGGTGACGCCGCCGGTGGTGGGGTCGGTCAGGACGACGATATAGGGCAGGCCGACATCTTTAAGTTCTTGGATGGCCAAGGTCGTGCGGGCCATCTGCATCAGGGACAGGGCCCCTTCTTGCATCCGTGCGCCGCCAGCTGCGGTATAGGCCACAAGCGGGCACTGACGCTCTAAGGCCGCGTGGGCGGCGGCGATGAAGCCTTCACCCGCAGCCATGCCCAGAGAGCCGCCCATAAAGGCAAAGTCTTGTACCAGAACCACGGCTTGGGTTCCGCCGATCTCGCCGGTGGCGATGGCCATCGCATCCTGCTCGCCCGTCGCCTTACGGGCAGCGGCTAAGCGATCGACATAGGACTTGCCGTCCGAGAACTGCAGCGGATCGTCTGGCGCAGTCGGCGCAGGCAATTCTTCATACTGGCCCTCATCGAAGGTGAAGGCAAAGCGCAGGGCGGGGCCGATGCGCATGTGACGTCCTGCTGGGGTCACCCAAAGGGCGGCTTCCAAGTCAGGTCGATAGATCATTTCTCCCGTGTCGGGACATTTGACCCAAAGATTTTCTGGTGTGTCACGCTTGGTGACCAGGTTGCGGATGCCCGGGGCAATCTTCGCCAGCCAGCCGCCACGCTCGCGCGCGGTCTTGCCGCCGTTGGAGGGACCGGAGGGGTGTTGGAACCCGCTGGGTCTTTAGTCTCAGCCATGCTCATGCCCGGACCTTCAGCCCTAAGTGACGCTCACGTCAAGCCTTGCCATGCGGACAGCTTGAGCCAAGGCGGCGACGGACGCCAGAACTTTCGGTGCCGCTAAACTATCCGTCGCAGCCGCAGAGGCAATTTCTTCGACCAGAGCCGAGCCGACAACGACCGCATCGGCAACCTGAGCCACGGCGGCAGCCCGTTCGGGGGTCTTGATCCCAAAGCCAACGGCGACCGGAAGGTTTGAGGCCTTCCGAACCCGCGCGACGGCGGGGGCGACGGTGGCGGCGTCTGCCTCCTTGACCCCGGTCACACCGGCAACCGAGACATAATAGACAAAGCCGGAGGTCCGCTTCACCACGGTCTCGAGACGCTTATCGTCGGTGGTCGGAGCGGTCAGCCGAATCAAAGAAATGCCTGCAACATCAAGGGCATCTGATAACTCAGCAGCTTCTTCGGGCGGGCTGTCAACGATGATCAGACCATCGACACCGGCTGCGGCCGCATCGGCGGCAAAGGGGCCGAAGCCATAGGATAGAACCGGGTTGGTATAGCCCATCAGAATGATCGGTGTGGTCTGGTCATTGACGCGGAAACGGCGGACCAGATCCAAGGTTCCGCGCAAGGTCATACCCGCCTTGAGCGCTCGCAAGGCCGCTCGCTGGATCGGTGGGCCCTCGGCCATGGGATCCGAAAAGGGGAAGCCCAATTCGATCAGATCGGCTCCGGCCGCGGGCAGGCCCTTGAGAATTTCAAAAGCGGTTTCCACGTCTGGATCACCGGCCATAACATAGGTGATCAGGCCTGCTCGGCCCTCAGTCTTAAGGGCTTCAAAGCCTGGCGCATCCGGGTCATTCTTTCAGTTTAAAGTCGGCTGCCCAGGGCTTCCGCCACGGTGAAAATATCCTTGTCGCCGCGTCCGCAGAGATTCATCAGAACGATGCCATCCTTGCCTAATTCCTTGGCCACATCCCCAACGCGGGCCAAGGCGTGGGCGGGCTCTAGGGCAGGAATAATCCCTTCGAGCTGTGAGCAAAGCTGGAAGGCGTCCAGCGCCTCTTGGTCGGTGGCCGAGACATATTGCGCCCGGCCGACATCGTGCAGCCACGAATGTTCCGGACCGATGCCGGGATAGTCGAGGCCGGCGGAGATGGAGTGGGCGTCGATGATCTGGCCGTCATCGTCCTGCAGCAGATAGGTCTTGTTACCGTGCAGGACGCCGGGGCGACCGCCGGTCAGCGAGGCCGCGTGCATGCCGGTGGACAGGCCGTGGCCCGCCGCCTCGACCCCGATCAGGCGGACATTCTCGTCGGCCAGGAACGGGTGGAACAGGCCGATGGCGTTGGAGCCGCCGCCGATGCAGGCGACGATGGCGTCGGGCAGGCGGCCCTCGCGCTCAAGCATCTGGGCGCGGGCTTCGGTGCCGATCACCGACTGGAAATCGCGGACCATGGCGGGGTAGGGGTGCGGGCCAGCCGCCGTGCCGATGATATAATAGGTGTCGTCGACATTGGTCACCCAGTCGCGCATGGCCTCGTTCATGGCGTCCTTGAGAGTGCCGGTGCCGCTGGTGACCGGACGGACCTCTGCGCCGAGCAGGTTCATGCGAAAGACGTTGGGCTTTTGCCGCTCAACGTCGGTTGCGCCCATATAGACGATGCAGGGATAGCCGAAGCGGGCACAGACCGTCGCGGTGGCCACGCCATGCTGACCGGCCCCGGTCTCGGCGATGATCCGTGTCTTGCCCATGCGACGGGCCAGCAGGATCTGGCCGATGCAGTTATTGATCTTGTGCGCGCCGGTATGATTCAGCTCATCGCGTTTGAAATAGATCTTCGCGCCGCCGAAATGCTGGGTCAGCCGTTCAGCGAAATAGAGCGGGCTGGGCCGTCCCACATAGTGGGTCATGTAGCCGCTCATC
>JBEGOG010000183.1:0-4403 GCA_041182125.1 Pseudomonadota bacterium | reverse complement strand
GTGACCGCGCCTTGGAAGGTTTCATCCGGATAGGCATCGACCGTGAACTTCACCGTCTGGCCTTCGCGGATCTGTCCGATGTCGGCCTCATCGACCATGATCTTGACTTGAAGCTTGGAGAGGTCCTGCGCGATCTGGAACAGGACCGGGGCTTGGAAACTGGCCGCGACGGTCTGGCCGGGATCAATCTTGCGGTCTACGACCACGCCATCGATGGGTGACAGAATTTGAGTGCGGCCAAGATCATAGCGGCTGGCCTCAAGGCTGGCCTTGGACTGTTCGACCCGCGCGCTCTGGGCCGCGATCTGAGCCCGGGCCAGCGCCACGCCAGCCTCTGAGCGTTTCACCGCGGCGGTCGCTTGGTCGAGCGCCTGTCCCGATGCAAAGCCCTGATCGGCCAGCGACCTAGTCCGGCGATAGGCGGCCTGATCGACCTCGTTTTGCGCCTTGGCCTGTTCAAGGGCCGCGCGTTGTTGGGCTAAGGCGGCGGTCACAGCCCCGAGGTCTGCTGTGCCTTGATTGACGCGGCTGGCATAGGTCTTGGCATCAATGACGGCGAGGACATCGCCCTTGGAGACCGGGCTATTGAAGTCGACCAGAACCTGCGACACCAGACCCGAAAGTTGCGAGCCGACCTGAACCGTCACGAGGGCTTGAACATTGCCCGATGCCGAGACGGTCTTGGTCACATCGCCGCGCTCGACAGCCGCAAACCTGAACGGGTCGACCTTTGGCTTGGGCTTGAGCAACTGACAGCCGCCCATGAGCAGCAGCAGGCTACCAACAACCGCGAGGCCGATCAGGACGGGGCGGGGAAGTTTCAGCAGGCGCTGTGCGATGGGTTTAACGGCCATGAGCAATCCAGATAGGGGCAGGGTGTGGTGCGAACCATTCGATCCGTATCAGTCTAACGCCCTGTTGGACCTAATCCGGCGGTGATTTTGTCACTAGACGGCGAAATCACCGACAAAGGGGTTGGTCTTCCGTTCTGCCCCAAAGGTCGACATTGGGCCGTGGCCGGGAACGAACTGGACGTCATTGCCCAGAGGCCAGAGCTTGGTTGTGATCGACTCGATCAGTTGGTTGTAATTGCCCTTGGGAAAGTCAGACCGTCCAATAGAGCCCTTGAACAGGACGTCGCCGACCTGAGCAAAGCGCGACTCGCGGTGAAAGAACACGACATGGCCGGGGGTGTGACCAGGGCAGTGCAGGACCTCGAATTGGGTCTCGCCAAGCGTCACCACATCGCCGTCATGCAACCAGCGATCTGGCGTAAAGCTCTGCGCGCCGACAAGGCCGTATTTGGCACCGCTTTCGGGGATGTCGTCTATCCAGAACTGGTCGTCGGGGTGGGGGCCTTCGATGGGCACGCCGGTCGCGGCTTGAAGCGCCGCTGCGGCACCCGCATGGTCAAGATGGCCATGGGTGATCCAGATCTTTTCGAGCGTCAGGCCTTGGTCGGCAATGGCCTTAAGCAGGCGAGGCATTTCTCCGCCCGGATCAATGATCGCGGCTTTCTTGGTCTTGTTACACCAGACGATGGTGCAGTTCTGCTGCAGGGGCGTGACCGGCGCGATGACCGCACCGATGGCAGGGGGGGCAGCAGGGGTTGCGTCGTCCAAGATGGTCGCTCCTCGTCTCGTTACAGTTCCATGATCGGACTTTCTGGTCCGTAACAAAAGGGGGTAGCGCTTAAAAACCAAAAGGGCCCGCCATCTTTCGATAGCGAGCCCGATCGATCGTTGGTTTGATCGTCGACTATTGGGTGTCTGGACCCACGTCGAGAACGTCGAGCCCTTTGGCTAGGCGCGAGTTCTTGTAGCCATAGAAGATATAGATGGTGGCCCCAACGGCGGCGTAGCTGAGCAGCAGGATCGCCGGGATGGGATCGCCGGAGCTTGCCTTGATGACGATGTCTATCACCAAAGGTGTCACCATCACGAGGCAGAAGAAGATGCCGAGAACCGGAACCAAGCCAATCCAAGCCCCATTGATCCAGATGCCGCCGCCCGGAACGCGGAAGGGGCGCTCCAGATCGGGTCTTGTGCTGCGCAGATACATGACGCTGAGGCAGACAATACCAAAGGCAGTGGCGGTGCCGAGGCTCACCAGATCGCCCAAGATGCTGATGGGCAGGATGGCCGCAGCCGTTGCGATAGCACCGCCGAGAAGCAGGGTGCCAATCCAAGGCGTGCGGTACTTGGCGTGCAAGGTGGCGAACACCTTGGGCAGCAAGCCATCACGGGCCATGGCGAAGAAGACGCGGGTCTGACCATAGGTGAGGATCAGCATCACCGATGACAGGCCAGCGATGGCCCCGATCTTGATCAGCTTTGCAAACCAAGGAAGGTTCATGGCGTCAACGGCAACGGCGATGGGCTCAGGCACGCCAAGCTTGGAATAGGGCACCACGCCGGTGAGGACCGCAGCAACGGCCATATAGATCAGGGTGCAGATGACCAGCGAGCCCAAGATACCAACCGGCACGTCCTTTTGGGGGTTGATGGCTTCTGCCGCTGCGGTCGAAACGGCTTCAAAGCCGACATAGGCGAAGAAGATCACTGATGCCGCGCGGAAGACGCCGCTGACCCCATATCCGCCAAAGTGGCCGTTATTTTCTGGGATGAACGGATGCCAGTTGTCGGTGTTGATGTAGAAAATACCAAAGCCAATGAAGAGCAGCAGAATGCCGACCTTCACAATGACGATGACATTGTTGACGTTGGCCGATTCCGACACGCCCAGAACCAACAGGCCAGTGACAACCAAGATTCCGAACGCGCCAACCAGATTGACGTTGCCGGTGGTGACAAAGCTCAAGGCCCCGTCTGGACCCGCAACCGACTGGATGAACGAGCTGGCATATTGCGGTGGGATAATGATCCCCAGATCCTTGAGAAGGCTTGTCGCGTAACCGGTCCAGCCTGCCGCCACGGTCGCTGCGGCGACGCCATATTCCAACACGAGCAGCCAGCCCATGGTCCAGGCAAAGACTTCGCCTAAGGTGGTGTAGGCGTAGGTATAGGCCGATCCAGCGACGGGCATGGTTGAGGCCAACTCGGCATAGCACAGGCCCGCAAAGGCGCAAGCGAGGCCGGCAATGACGAAGGATAGCAAGACGGCTGGTCCTGCAAAATTCGCCGCCGCATTTCCTGTCATCACATAGATACCCGCACCGATGATGGCACCGATACCAAGGAAGACGAGATTGACCGATCCAAGTGTGCGTTTCAGCGCGTTGCCTTGGGCTTCGCGCTGTATCTGATCAATCGATTTCTTGATCAGCAGTCTGTTTCCGCTGGGTGCGGTGCCGTCCGCCATATGTTCGAGCCCCCTTGAGCGCGTCGACCGAACCGGTCATCGCGTGATTTGCTTATCGCAACGTTAGTCAGCCAAGGGCGATGATGCAATCCATTCGCAAGATCTACTGGTTTTGAGGGGATATTGGTTCGATTTCATCCCCCTCATGGCGATGTTTCCAGCAGAGGTGACGCATCGGTACCGGTTGAGGTAAGCCCTAGCCTATGAGTCTACCGATCGATGCCATCATCCCTGACCTAAAGGCTGCGCTGGCCGAGCGGACTTGCGCGGTGCTGGTGGCTGCGCCGGGCGCGGGTAAGACCACACGGGTGCCGCTGGCGCTGCTTGATGAGCCTTGGCTCAGAGGCGGCAAGATCATCATGCTCGAGCCCCGGCGTCTGGCAGCGCGGGCCGCAGCGGCGCGAATGGCCCAGACCTTGGGAGAGGCCGTTGGCGAGACGGTCGGCCTGCGCGTGCGGCTCCAATCCAAGATCGGCCCCAAGACCCGGATCGAGGTGGTCACCGAGGGCGTTTTTAGCCGCATGATTCTCGATGATCCCGGGCTAGAGGGTTTTGGCGCAGTCCTGTTTGATGAGTTCCACGAGCGCAGTCTGGATGCAGATCTGGGCCTAGCCCTAGCGCGCGATGCCCAACTGCTTTTGCGCGATGATCTAAGGCTACTGGTCATGTCCGCGACCTTAGACGGGGCGCGGGTGTCCAGCCTCTTGGCCGACGCCCCCGTGATCGAAAGCCAAGGGCGGCAATTTCCGGTCGAGACGATCTATCTGGGCCGCGATCCTGCCCGGCGGCTGGAAGAGCAGGCGGCGCGGGCGGTGCGCAAGGTCTTGGGCGAGCAACCCGGAAGTCTGTTGGTCTTCTTGCCGGGGCAGGGCGAGATCCGCCGTGTCGAGCGAATGCTGCTCGATGCGGGCCTGCCGTCCAATGTTGATGTTGCCCCGCTCTATGGGGCCTTGGAGCTGAAGGCGCAGGATCAGGCCATCGCCCCGGCCGCATCCGGGCGGCGCAAGGTGGTGCTGGCGACCTCGATCGCTGAGACCAGCTTGACCATCGAGGGCGTGCGGATGGTGCTTGATTGCGGTCAG
>JBEGOG010000182.1:0-4412 GCA_041182125.1 Pseudomonadota bacterium | reverse complement strand
TCAGGGAGAGGGCTAGCACCGATAGGCCCTCGCCCCCTTGGGGGAGAGGGTTGGATGAGGGGGACGCCCCACAGGTCTCAGCGAAAAGGTCTGGGTCCCCGCCTTCGCGGGGACCTCGGAATGTGGAGGCAGAAGATTTGGGAACCAAGATCTTCCCCCTGTGAGGGAAGTCCCGGCGAAACCGGGTAGGGGGCTTTAAAGTCTGTAGATACGCTCGGCTGAGTACCGCGACCCTTCGGAGGTTTGCCAACTGGAATAGAGCCCAAACTGACCGACGGTGAAGGGTTCAGACCTCAAGCGCCCATGGTCGGCGAGCCAAGCCGTCACCTGGGCGGGATCGGTGCGGCCTAGATAGGCGAGGGTCACGTGGGGCGTATATTTGCGGCCATCGGGCTTGAGCCCTGCCCGGCGCGCGGCGGCTTCACAGCGGCCCGCCAGAACGCGAAGGGCCTCGTTGTCTTGCAGTCCTGCCCAGACGGCGGTGATGCGGTCGCCCTCATCAAAGGCCCCGACTCCCGACAGGCTCAGGGTCAGGGGCCTACCCGTGACCTTAGCCAGTTCGATATCGAGATCTTCGGCCACCACCTCGCTGACATCGCCAAAGAAGCGCAAGGTGATGTGCAGGGCCTCCGCTGGACGCCACCTTGCCCCCGCAATGCCGCATTGGCTGGGGCTAAGGCTCTGGGCCACTTCATCGGGGATGGCCAAGGCGGCGAACAGGCGGATCATGGCGGCCTCTGGGCTAAAGGGCCTCAGGCCCTAGGGGCAGGGATTGGGCTGGGCATAGTGAAGGGCCTCGACGGCCTTTTCTATGTCGGATGTCCATTCCATCTGGAACGCGTCGATATCGACCTTCAGCTGGGCCATGGTCGAGGCACCGATGATGGTCGAGGTCACGAAGGGGCGGCTGTCGCAGAACTTCAGGGCCAAGGTCTCGGGCAGGACGCCAAGCTGCGCCGCAAGGGCCAGATAGGACGAGATGGCCGCATCGGCACCGGGGCCTTCATAGCGCTGAAGACGGTTATAGAGGGTCTTGCGCGCCCCCGCTGGCAGGGCCCCGTTCTGGTACTTGCCGGTCAGATAGCCTTGGCCGAGCGGCGAATAGACCAGCAGGCCGACATCTTCGCGCATGGCAATTTCAGCCAAGCCCAGCTCGAACACGCGGTTGACGAGGCTGTAGGCGTTCTGGATCGAGGCAATGCGCGGCAGGCCATGTTTCTCGGCCTCGGCGACAAAGCGCATAACGCCCCAAGGGCTTTCGTTCGACACGCCAATATGGCGGATATTACCCTTTTCGACATGACGACCCAGATTGGCCAAAATGTCTTCGAACGGCTCAAAATCCATCGGATAGTCGGCATAGGTCATACCGCCAAAGACCCGCAGGGCGCGATCAGGCCAGTGCATCTGATAGAGGTCGATATAGTCGGTCTGCAGACGCTTGAGCGACTTCTCCACCGCCTCATCGATCTGGGCCTTGGTGTGGCGGGTCATGGACTCGTTTTCGCGGGTCCAGCTCATAGGGCTACGACCGGCGATCTTGCTGGCCAAGATGACCTTGTCGCGCTTGCCGCTCGCCTTGAACCAGCTGCCGATGATCCGCTCGGTGGAACCTTGCGTCTCTGGCTTAGGCGGTACCGAGTACATTTCGGCCGTGTCCCAGAAATTGATTCCAGCATCGAGAGCAAAGTCCATCTGCTCGTGGCCTTCGGCCTCGGTATTTTGGTCGCCCCAAGTCATGGTACCGAGGCACACGCGCGAGACTTGAAGGCCTGTGCGGCCAAGTTCAGAATAGTCCATCAAATTCCCCCGGCCTTAGGCCATCTCAATGACTGAACACGCCCCCGCCACAGCGGGATTTAGGCCCAACTTCTGGTTCAAACGCGCGTTTGATGCAATTCCAATCGTTAAGTTTAGACATTCTGACGAAACCGTTATGCCGAGGTGCTTGCGAAACGGCACCATTCACCCAATATAGGGGAGGTGCCCAATGTTGGGCGTTAGAAAAGGGCTATGACTCGATGAGCGACCTCAACCGCGGCTATGCGCGTCCGGTCCCGGTGGATCACGCCGACATGTCGGTGGATACGGGCCTGCGATCCTTCATGCTGGGCGTTTACAACAAGGTGGCCTTGGGCCTTTTGTTGTCGGCGGCCTTGGCGTTCTTGACCTCCAGCTTCCCCCCCGTGCGGGATCTCATGTTCCGCGTCGTCGAGGGCCGTCTGGTTGGCATGACCATCTTGGGCATGATCGTGTCCTTCGCCCCTCTCGCCGTGATCCTGTTTTCAAGCTTCGCCCTGCGTAACCCGACGGAAAAGTCAGCCGGTATCACCTACTGGACGATCGTTTCTCTGATGGGCGCGTCCTTGGGCGTGGTGATGCTGGTCTATACTGGCGCTTCCGTCGTCTCGACCTTCCTGATCACGTCTGCGGCCTTTGGCGCCCTGAGCCTGGTGGGTTACACCACCAAGAAGGACCTGACCGCGATGGGCAGTTTCCTGATCATGGGCCTGATCGGCATCATGCTGGCCTCAATCGTCAATATCTTCCTGAAGTCCTCGGCCATGGCCTTTATGGTCAATGTGCTGGGCGTGCTGATCTTTTCCGGCCTGATCGCCTACGACACCCAGCGCCTGAAGATGAGCTATTACGAGATGGGCGGCGACAAGGCGGCTATGGGCGTGGCGACCAACTTTGGTGCGCTGAGCCTCTATCTGAACTTCATCAACCTGTTCCAGTTCCTGCTCTCGCTGCTTGGCGATCGTCGCTAGAACGGGCTTCAGCCTCTTTAGGAAGGGCCCCAGTGAAAGCTGGGGCCCTTTTCTTTTGCGCCCTAGTCAACGACGGCGAACTTGCCCTTGTCGAAGATCTTCAGGACCTGTTCTAACTCATGGCCCCGTTTGAGGATCATGCCGCCCTGCCCGATCACAGCAAAGGCCCCCTGCTTGCGCGCCAAAGCGGGCCGCTTTTCGATCCGATAGATCGGCTGTTCGGCGGCATGTTTGAACACCGAGAACTGGGCATAGTCCTTCAGGCCATCGATGGCATAGTCTCGCCATTCTCCTGCCGCGACCATTCGGCCATAGAGCCGTAAAAGACGCTCCAATTCGCGACGTTCAAAAAAGGTGACGGGGGCAGCGGGGCTGCCGGAAGGATCAACACTCATAGACAGAGCCTACCGATAAATTTCGCCGCGTCAAAAGCCGTTGCGCGAATGACACGCCGGACCGGCCTTGAGCGCAGGTGCAGCAAAAGCGCCTTGAAATGACCTTATTTCCGACTTGGACGCGCCTGTTTGCCCAGCGATCCTGTCCTTGTCGAACGGTGGCAAGCCTCAAGGTCTCGGACCCTGAACAGCCCCCCCAGCCCACCCTGATCCCGGGGCTCCATCGCTCGACGCCCTTAAGGCTCTCGAATGGCTCAGTTGCCCCACCCCTGTCGGGCCTTCGTGAAAAGAGCTTATTAAGCGGCATAAAGAGCCCGCATGGTCTTCCCCTCAGGCCGTGCGGGCTTCATGCTGTCTTGAGCAAAATATGGGGCTCGTCTGTAGCCCCGCAAATCAAGGGGGGAAGCCTTATGACCACAGCCACCACTGGACGCCTCGCGGGCCGCGCCTGCATAATTACCGGAGCTGCCTCAGGCATTGGCCGCGCCACGGCGGAACTTTTTGCCTCTGAGGGCGCGCAGGTTCTGGCCGTCGACCGCCCCGGTACCGACCTTAGCTTTACCGGCGATATCCAAGGCCTTGGCATCGACATCACCGGCGATGACGCGCCCAAGACCATTATTGATACGGCCCTCGCCGCCTTCGGAAAGATCGATGTGGTCTATAACAATGCCGGCGTCAGCGGCAGTGCTCCGGCCTCAGAAACCACCGACGAGATGTTTGATCGGGTGCTGGCCGTCAATCTGCGCGCCTCGTTCCGCATCACGCGCCAAGCCGTGCCGCATCTGATCGCATCACCCTATGGCCGGATCATCGCCACGGCCAGCATCATGGCCAAGTTCAGCGACAATGGCTTGGTGGCCTATTCGGCCTCCAAAGCGGGGGTGGTCGGTATGATCAATAATTTCGCGCTCGAGCTTGGACGTCATGGGGTCACAGCCAATGCCATCCTGCCCGGTGCCATTGCCACAGGCATGACGGCCGCCAGCTTTGCCAATCCCGACATTGCCAAGATCTGGGCCAAGAAGGCGGCGCTGAAGCGTTTGGGTGCGCCGATTGATATTGCGCGGGCGGCCCTGTTCCTCGCCTCCGACGATGGCGGCTTTGTTACGGCTCAGGCGCTCGGCGTTGACGGCGGATTGATGCTGCGGGTCTAAATGGCTCTTGAAACGGGCCTGTGCGATGGCTCACAGGCCCGCCTAAGACCCGTCGGACATCAGGCCCTGCATGGTGGCCATCACCAGAC
>JBEGOG010000181.1:0-4858 GCA_041182125.1 Pseudomonadota bacterium | reverse complement strand
TGACCCTGAATTTCGGGCCGGGGCTGAGGCCAATATCCTCCTTCGCAAGAACCATGCGGCCCTCGGGTCCTTCCGCAGCCAAGATCGCGTTGCCGCGCTCGACCATCTAGGCTTTGCCTCACAGCTGGTCTTCACAACCGCTTGCCTGAGCAATTTCGGCCTCGAACAGATGGGTGAGGTGGAACTATCGATTGAGGCGGCAAGGGCCCACAATCGGATAGGGCCCACAATCGGATGATGACTGAGTTTTGTTCTGTCGATCGCCGTCTGCTGGCCACCGGCTATGTGCCGCTGATTGACCGCGCACGGGCACCTCAAATCGCGCTAGAAGCCCTGCGCCTCGGGGCCAAGGCCCTGATGATCCCCTCACGCCATCCCCCCGGCTTTTCACCCAGCCATCGCGAGCTTGATGCCCTTTGGGCCGTGGCTCAAGAGGCGGGCGTGCCGATCCTCTTCCACGTCGGGGGCGAGGAAAAGATGCAAAACGCCTATCTGGAAAATGGCCTGCCCTACGTCAAAGACTTCCATGGCGGCGATGAGAACTTCACCTCGTTAAGCTTTATGTCCATTCCGCTCAGCGTCTGGCAGACCCTCTCGGCCCTCGTCATTGATGGCGTCTTTGACCGGTTCCCCCGCCTCAAATTTGGGGCCATCGAGCTGGGGGCCTCATGGCTTCCGAGCCTGATGAAGTTCCTCGATTCCGGTGTTGCGGCCTTTGGTAAAGAAGAGCGCTTGCAGACGCTTTCGGCCAAACCCAGCGAGATCTTGCGTCGACAACTGCGCGTGACCCCCTACCCTCACGAAGATACGCGATGGATCATCGAAAATTCGGGTGAAGAGATGATCCTCTTCTCATCGGATTTCCCGCATGTCGAAGGCGGTCGCAACCCGCTTAAGCGTTTTAATGATAGCCTTGTCGGCGTGGATGAGCGCGTCAAGCGACGGTTCTATCGCGACAATTTCATCGATATGATGGGGGCAGGGCTCGACCCGGCACTCCACGATATTGCTGGGCTCGCGGCCGCTTAAAATAACGACACCGTGGTAACGCCTCGGCAATAGGTTTTATGTTAGTTATGACTAACGTAAAGGTCGGGGTCATTCGGTGCTGCAATCCATTCAAGCAAAACTAGTCGCTGCCATTTTTGCACTGGCGGTCATGGCCGCCGTAATTGGCATGGCTGGCTATTTCTCGATGACCCATGCGACGGCCAAGATCGACACCATAATCAATGACCGCGTCGTGCCGATGCAGAGTTTGAAGATGGTGAGCGATCTCTATGCCATCAACATTGTCGACACCGCTTGGAAAACCCGGACCGGTCAGATCAGTTGGCAGGAGGGCCTGAAAAATGTCGAAGCGGCCAATGGGGCCATCCATTCCAGCTGGAACGCCTACACGCAAACCTACCTAACCCCCGAAGAAAAGACCTTGGTCGCCAGCGCTCAGTCAGCGATGGTCCCGGCGGATCGCGCCGTTGCACGGCTGACCCAGATCCTAAAAACCCAAGACCAAGCCGCACTGGAAGCCTTCACAACACAGGACATGTACGGCGTCATCGATCCTGTAACCGACAATGTCAGTAAGCTTACTGAGTTGCAGATGCGCGTTTCGAAGGAAGAGGGTGCCTCCGCTAAGGACGCCGCTGGCGTTGCGACCCTCTTGATGCGGTTGATCACGGTTGCCACCATCATCACCTTCCTATTTGCCTTCAACATAGTCGTGCGCGGGGTCGCTCAACCGATCCTCTCTATGGCAGCGGTCATGCAGAGGTTGGCCGGCGGCGACCATCAGGTCACAGTACCAGGTGTGGGCCGCAAGGATGAGGTCGGTAAGATGGCCGTCTCTGTTCTGGCCTTCAAGGAGAGTGGTATTCAAAGGGCCCGCCTAGAGGCCGAGGCCGCGGCGTTCCAACAGGAACTGGATAACAAACTCAAGGCGTTAGAGCGCAATTTCGCCGCAGCCAATCACGATCAGCAGCAGGTCGTCCAAGCGATGGGCGATGAATTGCTCCGCCTTGCAGACGGCAACCTGACCGCGCGCTTGAACGATACGGTCGCTCCCGAATATGAAAAGCTGCAGGCGGACTTTAACAGCGCCGTCTCGCAAATGCAGGACGCCATCCGAGACATCGCGGCCAGCAGCGGCATTATCCGCAGTGGCACCAGCGAGATCGCTCAGGCGTCAGATGATCTGGCAAGACGCACCGAGCAACAGGCCGCGAGCCTTGAACAGACCGCCGCCGCTCTTAGCGAAATCACCTCTACAGTCCGCCAAACCGCCGCCGGCGCCGAACAGGCAAGAGACACGGTTGCCAAGGCCAAAAAGGATGCCGAAGAATCGAGCGACGTGGTCCAAGCCGCCGTCACATCGATGGGGCAGATCCAGAAGTCCGCAAACCAGATTAGTCAGATTATCGGCGTGATCGACGAGATCGCGTTCCAAACCAACCTCTTGGCCCTCAATGCGGGTGTAGAAGCCGCGCGCGCAGGCGATGCTGGACGTGGTTTTGCCGTCGTGGCCTCTGAGGTCCGCGCCCTCGCCCAGCGGTCGGCGGACGCTGCGAAAGAAATCAAGATCCTGATCTCTGCCAGCAGCCGCCAGGTCAGCGAAGGCGTCGCCCTCGTCGGACAAACCGGCCAGGCTTTGAACCGCATCGCCGAACAGGTCGCGACCATCAATAGCGTGGTCACGCAAATTGCATCCTCCGCTCAAGAGCAGGCCGCCGGCCTTCTGCAGGTCAATACCGCGGTCAATGAGATGGATCGTATGACCCAGCAGAATGCGGCCATGGTTGAGGAAAGTACTGCAGCCGGTCACTCGTTGCGCAGCGAAACGGACAATCTGATGACACTGGTGTCACGGTTCGAGATCGATGCCGCTGGGAGCCAATTTGACGGCCGTCGCCTCCAACGCGTCTGATCAGACTTGCACTTCCTTAGCGGACGATTTCGATAACGAATGCTATAGGCGTTGAACCGCCTAGGGCCTGCTCTGGCGCGTCTATTCCGCCACACCAGCCTTTAGGACTGAGCCGACACCATGACCACGCCCTCCCCACTTATCGATAGTCTCAATTGGCGTTACGCAACCAAGAAGATGGATCCGGCCAAGACCGTGTCGCAAGACAAGGTCGAGCGCATTCTCGAAGCGGCCCGCCTGGCTCCCACCTCTAGCGGCCTGCAGCCCTATGAGATTATCGTGGTCACCAACGCCGAGGTTCGCGCCCGTATTCAACCCATCGCCTGGAACCAGGCTCAGGTCACCGAAGGTTCGCACCTATTGGTCTTCGCCGCATGGGACAACTATACCCCCGAGCGCATCAACCACATGTTTGATCTGACCAACGATATTCGCGGCTTTAAGAATGAAGGCTGGGAAAACTATCGGCAGATGCTGCTGGCGACCTACCCGACCCGGACCGCCGAAGCCAATTTCCAGCATGCCGCCCGTCAAGCCTATATCGGCCTATCCGCCTCTATGATCGCTGCTGCGTTCGAAGAGGTCGATTGTACCCCGATGGAAGGTTTTGACGGCAGCGCCCTTGATGAGATCTTGAACCTCGGCGCACGCGGCCTGCGCAGCGTCGTGATCCTGCCCCTAGGCTATCGCCAAGCCGAGGGTGACTGGCTGGTCAATCTTGAAAAGGTCCGCCGCCCACGCGACCAATTCATCACCGAAATCGCCTAAGCACAGACCCCGCCTCAACGAGGCGGGGTTTTTTGCAGGCGGGCGAGCCTAAATGGGTTTGGCAACCGCAATCAAAATCGTCCACACTAACTCTAAGTTAGACCGGTCTCGATAGGCACGGTCTACGAGATGAGAGTGGAACCCGCCTGAATGTCACGCCTGTTGAACCGATCCAGCCTTGCCTTGGTCTGCGCACTCTCCCTTTTGTGCTCGGCGGCAACCCGCGCACCATCCCACACGGTCGCCATTATGGGCGCAACCGTGTTCGATGGCACCGGAGCGGCTCCCTTCAAGGCCAACGTGATCATCACCAATGGCCGGATCGCTGGCGTTGGGCCCAATATCAAGGCACCGCGCGGAGCCGATATTATCAAGGCCGACGGCCAAGCCCTCCTGCCCGGCTTCATTGACCTCCATACCCACTGGACACCCGCTGGCGTTCCCTCCACGACGCCTCAAATCGCTGAAGCCTATTTGGCCTCTGGCGTCACCACGGTTGATGATTTCCATGCGGCCCCTGAGTCCTACGCGCCGCGTCGGGCTTGGCTCGCGTCCATAGAAGCCCCGCACGTTAATTTTGCCGCCCGAATCTCAACACCAGGAGGCCACGGTGCAGACTGGGCCGATACAGCGACCACCAAATGGGTCAATACCCCAGAGGCCGCGCGATTGGCCGTAGAGAGCCTGATTCCCTATCGCCCGGACCTCATCAAGACCTTTGCCGATGGTTGGCGCTATGGCGTGGCACCAGACAATACCAGCATGGACGTCACCACCCTGTCGGCGGTCGTGGAGACGGCACACAAATATAACCTCAAGGTCTTGACCCATACGGTAACCCGATCGCGGCGTTGTGGCCGGCAAGGCCAAGGTAGACGTCATTACCCACGCTATTCAGGACCGTCTGTTGGACCCGGCATCTGTCGCCGCGATCAAGGCAGGGGGAACCAGTATCACCCCGACCCTAGCAGTCTACGAACCAACGAAATTTGGTCAATCCGCCAAGGATGCCAATGATCCGCGCTATGCGCAGTCCTTCAAAAAGTTTGATATCGCCTTGGCGAACGTCAAGATTTTGCACGATGCAGGCGTGACCATCGGCCTTGGGACGGATGCAGGCATGCCCGCCACACCCCATGGTGTTTCAACCCTTCGTGAGATGGAACT
>JBEGOG010000180.1:0-5416 GCA_041182125.1 Pseudomonadota bacterium | reverse complement strand
ATAGGCCGGTGCGGACCCCGATATGCCGACAACCGAGTCCATCAGGGCCTCATCATCGACATCGACCGTCACGGCTACAGGGTCGAACAGGGCGTGGGCAACGTGGGAGGCCTTCGGGTCCGGCGCAAAGATAGACGCCACGCCCTTGGCCACCGCGACGGCTGTCGTAGGCATGATCCGAGCCACCAGACGACCACCGAAGGCGGCGCTGATATCAGCCGCTCTAACGCCCGCCGCGATAGATGCGATGATGCAGTCTGGAGCCAGAAGTTCGGAGATCTGAGCTGCCGCCTCACGCCACATCTGCGGCTTCACGGCCAGAAGCAGCACCTTGGCTTCAGCCAAGACGCGGTCGTCCGGATTGAGACGTGCACCCGCTTCAGCAGCGGCCAGCGCCTCCTTCGACGGATAGGGATCGCGGATAATCAGGTCGGACGGCCCAAAGGCCCCCTTCTGGCTCCAGCCCTCAATCAGAGCGCCGCCCATCCGGCCGGCACCCAGCATCAAAATCGGAGTCATGGTCAAATCCGCCTTAGAACGAAAAATCAGGCTGTGCCGACGGTCTCGAACATGCAGGCCAAAACGGCCTCTGAAGGAGACTTGTCGCCATTGAGCAGAAAATCAAAGGCCGGATAGAACCGGTCCGCCGCCTCGACGGCCGCATCTATCATCGATGCGGCTTGGGCTAGGGTTGGGCGCTCACCGCGCGGCAAGGACAGGGCGTGGCGGAAGACCACCTCGCCCTCATCGGCCCAGACCTCGAAATGGCCAAGCCAGACCCGCTGATTGATCAGGGACAGGAGTTCATAGGCCTTGGCCCGTTGATCCTTAGCGGCTCGTAGATCCACCGAGAGGCAAAGCTGCAGACAGTCGGCCTCGGCGCGCCAAGCGAACCAAAGCTCATAGTCCTTCCAGTCCCCGGCAAGCGAGAAGGCGAGATCGCCCTCATCGGTGCGGTCAAAGGTCAGGTTTTCAGCCGCCAGAACATGCTCGACCACGTCCAACGGGTCGAGGCCAATGTCCAAATCTTCGTCAGCGTAAGGGGTGTCCATAAGAAGACGATCCTAAAAGGCGCGGTCGATGCGGAGGGCGCGACCGGGAATCGCCTCATACAAAAAGAGCTTAAGCTGCTTCTAGGCTAGGGTCACAAGCCGGTTCACGCAGCAGGCGAAGATTAGGTTGTGGACGAATCGTCCAGCTGGCCCTTGAGGGCCTCGATCTCCTGCCGCAGGGACAGAAGTTCCGCCTTGAGGGCATCCAGTTCATGCCGGCGCACCAGATCCATCTCGGCTACGAAACGGTCGGCTTGCGCGCGGACTGCGGTTTTGGCTTCCTCGCCAGCGGCCTGGGCCAGGCCCATGGCCGTGGTGGTCAGCTTGGCGAACTCATCGAGGAAAGGGTTTTGGCTATGCATGGACCCTCTATAGCGAAAATCTTTAGGATTTGGAAAGGATATGCAGCGGCGATTTTATCAGCCCCCCTCCCCCCTCTGGCCGCAGCCTGCTAAAGCGGTCAGGACGCAACCAAAGGACGGCTTTCGTGCAGTTTCCAGACTTCGATCCGGTGCTCATCCAACTGGGTCCCATCGCCATCCGCTGGTACGGGCTCGCCTATGTGGCGGGGATCTTGCTGGGCTGGCGCTATATGGTCAGCCTGACCCGCAAGCCCGCCCTATGGGGCGGCGCTGAGCCAACCGCAACACCCCTTCAGATCGATGATCTCATCCTTTGGATTACCTTCGGGATTATTGTCGGCGGACGGCTGGGTTCAGCGGTCTTCTATGACGCTAATCGCATGGTGTCGGACCCCCTTGAGGTCTTCAAGATCTGGCAAGGCGGCATGTCCTTCCATGGCGGCTTTATCGGGGTCTGTGTCGCGGTCGCGCTCTTTGCCAGACATTGCAAGATCGACCTGCTCAGATTGGGCGATCTGGTTGCTGCCGCAACGCCCTTTGGCCTGCTGTTTGGCCGCATTGCCAACTTCATCAATGGCGAGCTTTGGGGACGTCCGACCGATGTGCCTTGGGCGATCATCTTTCCCGCCGCAGGTCCAGAGCCGCGCCATCCGAGCCAGCTCTATGAGGCCGCACTGGAGGGCATCTTGCTGTTCCTCATCCTTCGCATCGCCACGCACCGGTTTGGCTGGCTTCAAAGGCAGGGCGGGGTCGCGGGGCTCTTTATGCTCGGCTATGGCCTGATCCGTTTCAGTCTCGAGAGCGTGCGTCAGCCGGATGTCGGCATGCCCGATTTCCCCTTCGGCCTGACCATGGGCATGATCCTCTCGGTCCCGATGATCCTGATCGGCGCTTGGCTGGTTTGGCGCGCACAAAAGACCCCCGTCGCGCCATGAGCCTAAAGGCCCGTCTTCAGGCCCAGATCAGCGCCTTTGGTCCGATCAGCGTGGCGCAATATATGGGCCTGTGCCTGCATGACCCCAAGGATGGCTATTACGCGGCCCATCCCAAGCTGGGCGCGGAGGGGGATTTTCTGACTGCGCCCCTAACGTCACAGATGTTTGGCGAACTGCTTGGTCTATGGACCATCGCGGTCTGGGAAAGCCTAGGGTGCCCCAAGCAGCTTAGCCTGATCGAGATTGGTCCAGGCGATGGCACACTGATGAGCGACCTTCTGCGTGCGGCCCGGCTGGCCCCGCAGATGGTTAAGGGCTTGGAGGTCACGCTCGTTGAGACCAGCGCGCCCCTGACCCTTATTCAACAGCAAAGACTGGCCGATGGGCCCATCCGTTGGACCGACAGGCTGGATCAGGTGGCAGGCGACGGCCCCGTGATCATCATCGCCAACGAGGTTCTGGACTGCCTACCCGCCCGGCAATTTATCCGCACCGCCACGGGCTGGGCCGAGCGCATGGTGGGGCTGACCGATGAGGGCGACCTGACCTTTGGCCTGTCGCCGCGCCCGGTAGAGGGGCTCTTCCCCCCCGCCCCGCAAGGCGCGGTGCTGGAACTGTCGGCGGCGCAGGAGACTCTGGGCGCTGAGGTCGCCGCCCTGATCTCGACACGCGGCGGCGCGGGCCTTCTCATCGACTATGGCCGCGACACCGAGGGGTTTGGCGATACGCTGCAGGCCCTCCGCAGCCACCAAAAGCATGGCCCACTGGACCATCCCGGGCTTGATGATCTGACCATCCATGCCGATTTCCCAGCGGTTCTGAAGGCGGCGCAGGCCGAAGGGGTCGAGGTCGCCATGACCTCACAAAGCGCCTTTTTGCAACGGCTGGGTATTGTCGCGCGGGCGGAAAGTCTGGCCAAGGCCCGTCCGGACCAGAGCGCCATTGTCGAGCGCCAGCTTGAACGGCTGATTGCGCCCGACCAGATGGGGGACCTGTTCAAGGTCGCGGGCCTATGGTCCAAAGATATGCCGCAGCCGCCCGGATTTTCGACCGATCCAGAGGATCATCCATGAGCGACCTTCCCGTCCTGACTCACCCCAAGCTTTCGGCCCTCAAGGGGATCAAACACGCCTTCTTCACCCGTCAGGGCGGCGTCTCGACCGGGGTCTATGACAGTCTCAACGTCGGACGCGGATCGCGCGATGAGCCTGCAGACGTGCAGGAGAACCGTCGCCGCGCCGCCGCCCATTTTGGCACCGACACCGACCATCTGCTGACCGGCTACCAGATCCACTCGACCATCGTCCTGTCAGCAGAGGATCAGACCGGTGAGGTCCGGCTCGAGGGTGATGGGGTTGTGGCCTCTCAGCCCGGGCTGGTCTGCGGTGCCTTGGCGGCAGATTGCGCACCGATCCTTCTGGCGGATGCTGAGGCACGGGTGGTTTGCGCGGCCCATGCGGGATGGAAGGGTGCCCTATCGGGAATGGCTGAAGCGGCTGTGGCAGCAATGGTCGCCAGAGGGGCCAAGGCGGAGCGCATCGTCGCCATCGTCGGTCCCTGCATCGGTCCAAACTCCTATGAGGTCGGTCCCGAGTTCTTTGAACGGTTTGAAACCGAACGCCCAGGTTCAAGCCGCTTTTTCCGCCCAGCGGCTGAGGCGGGCAAGCACATGTTCGATCTTCCGGGCTTTGTCCTGGAGCGTTTGCGCAGCGCGGGCGTGCCAGCGCCTGAATGGATCGGTAAGGACACTCTGGCCGAGCCCGATCTCTTCTTCTCGAATCGCCGGGCTTTTCATCAGAAGGATGACGATTATGGCCGCCTGCTCTCGGCCATAATGCTTGAGGCAGACTAACCAAAGGTTGCAGGCGTCATAAAGATTGCCCACAAGATCGTGAATCCAACAGATCAGACTTGCCGGTCGGCGGCGGACTGATAGAAGCCCGTCCATCGGGGTCTAGGGGTGCATTCAAGATGAAACAATTCAAACCGTACGCTGGCCAAGGCCATCGCTGAATATCTCGACATGCCCTTGACCCGCGCCCAGGTGCGCCGCTTCGCCGATAATGAGGTCTTCGTGACCATCGACGAGAATGTCCGCGGCGAGGATGTCTTTGTCATCCAATCGACCAGCTACCCGGCCAATGACAATCTAATGGAGCTGTTGATCTGTATCGACGCCCTGTCGCGCGCGTCGGCTCGGCGGATTACAGCGGTGATGCCCTATTTCGGCTATGCCCGTCAGGATCGAAAGACTGGTGGCCGCACCCCGATCTCGGCCAAGCTTGTTGCCAATCTGGTCACCCGCGCCGGAGCGCACCGCGTCCTGACCATGGACCTGCACGCCGGACAGATCCAAGGCTTCTTCGATATTCCGACCGACAATCTGGTCGCCACCCCGGTTCTGGCCCTCGACATTCGGGACCACTACCGCGATTGCAGCGACCTGATGATCGTGTCGCCCGATGTTGGCGGCGTGGTCCGCGCCCGTTCGCTGGCCAAGCGCCTCAACGCTGACCTAGCCATCGTCGATAAGCGCCGCTCGGGTCCCGGCGAAAGCGAAGTGATGAACATCATCGGTGATGTGTCCGGCCGCCGCTGCATCCTGTTCGATGACATTGTCGATTCCGGCGGCACCCTGTGCAACGCCGCAGCGGCCCTGATCGAAAATGGCGCCACCGAGGTGTCGGCCTACATCACCCATGGCGTTCTGTCGGGTGCGGCCGTGGACCGGGTCAATGCGTCGGTCCTGACCGAACTGGTGGTCACCGATTCTATCGAGGCGGCTGACAATGTGCTGCAAAGCCCCAAGATCCGCGTTGTCGGCTCTGCGCCCCTGATCGGTGAAGCCATTCGCCGCATCGCCAACGAGGAATCGGTCTCAAAACTGTTCGATTAGGACCGGTTGAGGCAATCCCTAACATGGTGTGAACCAACCATTTGCGTTCATGCGGCCTGAACCGTTGCATGGACGCCCTGAAGCGTGTATCTACCGCCACCTTATTTGTCCGACCTACGCCGCGCGGTCACAGTGCGGCGGTTTCGTTTGAGAGCATGGCCATGGCCGAGA
>JBEGOG010000179.1:0-4419 GCA_041182125.1 Pseudomonadota bacterium | reverse complement strand
GATAAGTCACGATGAGGGAGACGATCTCATGGGCGCGCAATTGCCTAAGGTTTGCATCATTGGAGCAGGCTGCTCCGGGTTCACCACGGCCAAGCGTTTGAAGGATAACCATATTCCTTACGACTGCTTTGAGATGTCCGACGATATTGGCGGCAACTGGTACTATAAGAACCCGAACGGCCACTCCGCCTGCTATGAGAGCCTGCATATCGACACCTCCAAATGGCGCCTAGCCTTTGAGGACTATCCTGTGCCGTCCGACTGGCCAGACTTTCCCCATCACGCCCAGCTCTTGGGCTATTTCAAAGACTATGTGAACCATTTCGGCCTGCGCGAGACCATCACCTTCAATACGGCGGTGACCAAGGCCGAGCGCGGCGCAGATGGTCTGTGGGACGTGACCCTCTCGACCGGCGAGACCCGGCGATATGACGTTTTGATCGTCTGTAATGGCCACCATTGGGACCCGCGCACGCCAGAATATCCAGGCAAGTTCGACGGCGTCGCCTTCCATGCCCACGCCTATTGCGATCCGTTCGATCCCTATGACATGCGCGGTAAGAATGTCGTGGTGGTCGGCATGGGCAATTCGGCCATGGATATTGCCTCGGAACTGTCTCAGCGGCCCATCGCCAAGAACCTTTGGGTTGCGGCACGGCGCGGGGTTTGGGTCTTGCCGAAATATATGAATGGTAAGCCTGCCGATAAGGCCGCGATGCCCGCTTGGATGCCGCGCAAGCTCGGCCAGAACCTCGCCCGAAAGGCGATCAAGAAGGCCATCGGCAATATGGAAGATTATGGCCTGCCCAAGCCAGACCATGAGCCGCTGGAGGCCCACCCCTCGGTGTCCGGCGAGTTCCTGACTCGGGCCGGATGCGGCGACATCAAGTTCAAGCCCAATATCAAGGCCTTTGAAGGGCCCAATGTCCGCTTTGAAGATGATAGCGTCGAGCGGATTGATGCGATCATCTATGCCACCGGCTATAAGATCAGCTTTCCCTTCTTCACCGACCCAGCCTTCAAGACCGACGCCGACAATCGCCTGCCGCTGTTCAAGCGCATGGTGCCCGCAGGCACGGCAAACCTGTTCTATATGGGTCTCGCCCAGCCCCTGCCGACCCTCGTCAACTTTGCAGAACAGCAGGCCAAGCTGGTGGCGGCCTATCTAACCGGCCAATATCACCTGCCCTCCGACGCCGAACAGGCCAGCGTCACGGCCAAGGATGAGGACTTCTATCTGGGCGGCTACTACGCCTCGGCGCGTCACACAATTCAGGTCGTTGTCAGCCACTACTGCGCTGACCTGATCAAGGAAATCGAACGTGGCAAGGCCCGTGCCAAGGCGGCGGGCAACCGCTTGCCAGTCGCCGCCAAGGCCGGTCTGGTCGAGGCCTGAACTTTCAGGCCACGTCCTTCGAACGGGTCAGAATGAGGACAGATGCAAATCCGTGCGTGATGCTCTAAGCTTTACCCATGAGTTCTGTTGAAGCCCCCATGTCGAACCTGATCGCCCTTCCCCTCGGCAAACGCGAGGTCACCAAGACAGCCAATCGGTTGGCCATTCTAGAGGCTGCCCAGGCGGTCTTTGGTGAGTTGGGCTACGAGGCGGCGACCGTGCGCGACATCATTCGCCGCACCGGTTTGGCCTCTGGGACCTTCTATAACTATTACCGTTCGAAAGAAGAGCTGTTCGAAGCCCTGTCTGACGATGCGGCGCGGCGCCTGCGTCCGATCCTGCGGCACCAATATGAGACCGCCCCGGACTTTCCGTCCTATATCTACGGTGCCGTCCGCGCCTATTTCAGCTTCATGGCGCAAGAACATGAGACATGGCAGGCCAAGCGTCCGGTCGATGAACGTCAGCCGATCATGAATGCTGAAACGCCGGAAATGACCTTTATCTTTCATGAGATCCGCGACTCGATCCGCGCCGTCATCGACCGGGGTGACGTGCGGCCGGTTGATGCCGACTATCTGGCGGGAGCCGCCATTGCCCTAGCCCGCGACGTCGGCGAGCAGATGCTACGTCGCCGTCCCATTGATATCGATGGCGCGACCGATTTTGCGGTAAAGATGATCCTAGGCGGTGTGCCCGCCTTGCCGACCCTAAAGCCCTAAACGCCCCCCAATCCAAACTAGGAACAGCACCATGGCCGATATCAAGGTCCAGAAGTTTATCCTCAAGACCCTGCTGTCCCTGCCAACGCCCATCTTGCGGGCCATGAGCGGCGGAGCGGTCGACTATCGGGCCGGGCGGACCCTTGATCCGCGGTTTCAGTTCCTAGCCCATGGTGCCAAGCGCATGCCGTCCATGACCACCCTGTCGCCCCCAGCGGCGCGGGCGGCCAGCGCGACAGGCCTAGCCCTCATGTCAGGCCGCCGCGAGCCGGGCGTCCGGTGCGAAGACCTGACAATGGAGGGCCCGGGCGGACTTCTGCCCTTGCGGCTCTATCGCCCAGAGCGGCAAGACCCGACCTTGCCCCTGATCGTCTTTGCCCATTTTGGCGGCGGTGTGATCGGCGATCTGGAGACCTGCGACGCCTTCTGTTCGATCCTCGCCAAGGATGTGCGCACGGCGGTCCTGTCGGTCGACTACCGGCTCGCGCCAGAGCACAAGTTCCCGGCAGGCCTTGACGATGTTCTGGCCGCCTATCGCTGGGGCCGAGACAATGCCGGACGCTTCGGCACGGCCCCTGATCGCGCCATCATCGGCGGCGACAGTATGGGAGGCAATTTCGCCGCCGTTATTCCTCATGAGATGAAGCGCCTCGGTGAAGCCCAGCCTGACCTGCAACTCTTGATCTATCCGGCCGTCGATGTGGCCAGCGAAACCGCCTCCATGACCGTGTTTGGGGACAGCTATCCCCTGTCGCGCGACGTGATGGAATGGTTCATGGCCCACTATATGGCCGCCGATACAGACCCCACAGACCTACGACTTTCGCCGATCAAGGCTGAAAGCTTTGAGGGACTGGCCCCTGCCGTCATCGCCACGGCAGGCTTTGATCCCCTCGTCGATCAAGGCGGAGCCTATGCCAAGGCCCTGCGCGAGGCGGGCGTGCCCGTGACCTATCGCTGCTATGACAGCCTCGCCCATGGCTTTACGGCCTTTACCGGAGCCCTTCCTGCCGCTGACGCCGCCTGCCGCGAGATCGCAGCGCTGGTTCAAAAGGCCTTGAGCGAGAAGTCTGCCCTATGACGATATCCATTCCCGATCAGATGCGGGCCCTGGTGGTCTCATCGCTTGAACCCAACTATGGCGGCGTAGCGGTCCAGCAGGTTCCCGTTCCCCGGCCTCGCGCCGGTGAAGTCTTGGTCAAGGTCAAGGCCGCATCGGTCAATTTCCCCGATCTGTTGATGACCAGAGGTGAATATCAGCTCAAGCCGCCTCTGCCCTTTGGCGTCGGTATGGAGTTGGCCGGAGAGGTGGTGGCCATCGGCGAAGGGATCGAGGGCCTGAGCCTTGGCGATGCGGTCGTTGGCGGCTCACGCCTCGGCGGCTTTGCCGAATATGCCGTGCTGGGCAAGGACAGTGTCAAACCCAAACCCGCCGCCCTAAGCTTTGCCCAAGCCTCGGCCTATGGCGTGGCCTATCTGACCGCCTATGTGGCGCTGGTGCGCCGGGCACGGCTGGAGCCCGGCGAGTGGGTGCTGGTCCATGGCGCATCGGGCGGCGTCGGCCTGGCAGCTGTGGATCTCGCCAAGGCCATGGGCGCGAAGGTCATTGCTACCTCAGCCTCTGACGAGAAGCTGGCCGTGGTTCAGGCCGAATATGCACCAGATGCCGTGCTCAATGTCACCGGCGGCTTTCGCGAGCAGGTCAAGGCGATCACCGGCAGCGCAGGGGCCGATGTCATCTATGATCCCGTCGGCGGCGACGTGTTCGACGAGAGCGTGCGCTGCATTGGCTTTGACGGCCGACTGCTGATTATCGGCTTCACCTCAGGCCGCATCCCCAATGTTTCGGTCAACATGCCCCTGATCAAGGGCTTCTCGGTCATGGGCGTTCGGGCGGGCGAATATGGCCGTCAATTCCCGCAAAAGGGCCTCGAAAACACCCAAGCGGTCTGGGACCTCGCCAACAGTGGGGCCATCAAGCCCCGCGTCCATGCTGAATATGCCCTAGAAGACTGGCGCGAAGCCTTCGACATGCTGGCCAACCGCAAGGTCATCGGCAAGGTCGTGATTGTGCCTTAAACGCTACCCAACACCTTAAAGACCCCGGATCCTTCCTCAGCCTTTTGAATCGGTTGACAGGACGGCTCTCGCCCCTTATCAACCGCCCCTCATTCGCAGGTGGAGACACTCGCGAACACAGACCTATTATCGACTGGAGCCTAATCGTGAAGCGGACATTCCAACCCAGCCAACTCGTGCGCGCGCGCCGTCACGGCTTCCGCACGCGCATGGCCACCAAGA
>JBEGOG010000178.1:0-4420 GCA_041182125.1 Pseudomonadota bacterium | reverse complement strand
ACGAGGTGCTCTGACCAGCTGAGCTAGCCGCCCGACGAACGGACCTTTAGCCCGCTTCGATGTGGTCTTCTAGTCATGAAAAAGGGTGAGCGCTAGTGCGCCCACCCTTTTGATCTCTTTCTTGAGGGTGCTCTTAGTTCAGAGCGGACTTCAGTCCTTCACCCACCTTAAAGCGCGCGGTCTTGGCAGCAGCCCGCTCGACCGTTTCACCGGTACGGGGATTGCGCGCCGTTCCAGCGGCACGGTCGACAGGCAGGAAGCTGCCAAAGCCGACGAGGCGAACATCTTCGCCCTTCTTTAGGGACTCCGTCACAGTGTCCAAAAATGCGTCCAACGCGTCCTTGGCCTGTACCTTGGTCAATCCAGCCTTGTCTGCCATTGCAGCAACCAGTTCGGCTTTCGTCATGAATGTCTCCCAACCCTATATGTTGCAACGATCCTGCATGGCCATTGCGCTGAAGGGACTATGAGCATCGGTCAGCCCCCTCGTCAAACAAAGGCGGCGCAGAATCCTCTGCGCCGCCTAGGTGATCGTCGTTAATCTGATGTCTAGTGGGTAATGACAGCGTCTTGGTCGCCCTCATCGGCCTTTACAGCGGCAACAACCGAATCATCTGGCTCAATCCACTCAATTGGAGTGAGGGGCCGGACAAGGGCGTGGGCCAGCACCTGGTCCACCGTTGCGACCGGAATGATCTCCAAGGCGGACTTCACATTGTCCGGAATATCAGCCAAATCCTTGACGTTTTCCTCCGGGATTAGAACGGTCTTGATGCCTGAACGCAGGGCCGCAAGCAGCTTTTCCTTCAAGCCCCCGATGGCCAGAACCCGCCCTCGCAGCGTGATCTCGCCGGTCATGGCCAGATCCTTGCGTACGGGCACGCCCGTCAGGACAGAGACCATAGAGACGGCCATGGCTACACCCGCAGAGGGTCCGTCCTTAGGGGTCGCCCCCTCGGGCACGTGCACGTGAACGTCGGTCTTCTCAAACAGGGTCGGCTTGATGCCAAAGGCAGCCGCCCGAGAGCGGACATAGGAATTGGCCGCCGAGATCGATTCCTTCATCACCTCTTTGAGGTTGCCGGTGATGCTCATCCGGCCCTTACCGGGCATGCGCACAGCTTCGATGGTCAAGATATCGCCGCCAAACTCGGTCCAGGCCAGGCCCGTCACCATACCGATCAGATCCTCGGCGTCGGTTTCGCCGAAGCGATAGCGCCGAATGCCGGCATATTTATCTAGCCGTGCGGCATCGATGGTGATCGAGGTCAGCTTTTCACGCTCAAGGTCGCGGACCGTCTTACGCGCCAGATTGGCAAGCTCACGCTCTAACGAGCGCACGCCCGCTTCACGGGTGTAATAGCGAATCAAGTCGCGCAAACTGTCGTCTGGAACGATCCATTCTTCGGCCTTGAGACCGTGGTTCTTGGCCAGTTTGCTCAACAGGTGGCGTTTTGCGATCTCGACCTTCTCATCTTCAGTGTAGCCAGGGATGCGGATGATCTCCATGCGATCCAGCAGAGGCTGAGGCATGTTCAGGCTGTTCGAGGTGGTGACGAACATCACCTGTGACAGGTCGTAATCGACCTCAAGATAGTGATCGGCAAAGGTCGCGTTCTGTTCGGGGTCCAAGACCTCCAACAGGGCTGATGACGGATCGCCGCGATAGTCGGCTCCGAGCTTATCGATCTCATCGAGCAGGAAGAACGGATCGGTGGCCTTGGCCTTCTTCATGGCCTGAATGACCTTACCGGGCATGGAGCCAATATAGGTCCGGCGGTGACCGCGAATCTCGGCCTCATCGCGCATACCGCCCAGGGACAGACGCACGAACTCACGGCTCGTCGCCTTGGCGATGGACCGACCCAAGGAGGTCTTACCCACGCCCGGAGGGCCCACGAGGCAGAGGATGGGGCCCTTTAGCGAGTTGGTCCGGGCCTGCACGGCCAGATATTCAAGAATCCGCTCCTTGACCTTTTCGAGGCCATAATGGTCCTCATCCAAGATGCGTTCGGCGGCCGCCACATCGATCTTCTTGGTCTTTGCCTTGCCCCACGGCAGGGACAAGAGCCAATCCAGATAGTTGCGCACAACCGTGCTTTCAGCGGACATGGGGCTCATATTGCGCAGCTTCTTCAGCTCCGCTTCGGCCTTGGCCCGAGCCTCTTTCGAGAACTTTGTCTTCTTGATGCGCTTTTCCAGCTCCAGCAGTTCGTCGCGAGTCTCGTCCTGCTCGCCCAACTCGCGCTGGATCGCCTTCATCTGCTCGTTCAGATAATATTCGCGCTGGGTCTTTTCCATCTGCCGCTTCACGCGGCTGCGGATCTTCTTTTCGACCTGAAGGACGCTGATCTCACCCTCCATCAGGGCAAAGACCTTTTCCAAGCGCTTTATGATGCTGAAAATTTCAAGCAACTGCTGCTTATCACCGATCTTGACCGAGAGGTGCGCGGCAATGGAATCGGCCAGTTTGCCGGGCTCAGCGATCTGAGGGATGGCCGAGAGGGCCTCAGGCGGCACCTTCTTGTTCAGCTTGACGTAGTTTTCGAACTGCTCGACCACAGCGCGCGACAGGGCTTCAGCCTCACTCCCATCGCCGGACTCATCGGCAATCAAGGTGGCTTCAGCCTCAAAATATTCGGTCTGATCCGTGAACCGGGCGATCTGAGCCCGAGACTTGCCCTCAACCAGCACCTTGACCGTGCCGTCTGGCAATTTCAGCAGCTGCAAGACCGTGGCGACCACGCCAACCTCAAAGATCGCACCCTGAGCTGGATCATCGTCTGAAGAATTTTTCTGAGTGGCGAGCAAGATCTGCTTGTCGCCGCGCATGACCTCTTCCAGAGCCCGAACGGACTTGTCACGACCGACAAAGAGCGGGACGACCATATGAGGAAACACGACGATATCGCGCAGGGGCAAAACGGGCAGTGTTTTCAGATCAGACATGTCTACGGCTTCCTAGCTGGACCTTTACGCCATGGCCCGGCCCTAATAACAAGGCGCTCGCCCGATGACCGTTCTGGTCGAGGAGAGCACCACATCGCCGGTTCAGGCGATCGGTTACAAACTATGTGGCGGTTTTCTCCCCGCATTCAAGAACTACAGACAATTCGTCCCCAACTTGAATCTCCGCAAAACCACCAGATCGGCAAAAAACAAAAGCCCGTTGCAGTCTAATCCTGCAACGGGCTCTTGAATTTGATAATTATGCGGTTCGAAGCGCCCTAATTAGGACGCCGCACCCTTTTCGCCGCGACGCTCCGAATAGATGATCAGCGGCTGAGCGCGGCCATCAATGACCTCGCCATTGACGACTACCTCTTCGACACCCTGATAGGTCGGCAACTCGTACATGGTCTCCAGCAAGATGCCTTCCATGATCGAGCGCAGGCCGCGTGCACCGGTGCGGCGCAAGATGGCCCGGCGCGCAATGGCGCTGAGAGCGTCTTCGGTGAAGGTCAGGCCGATATTTTCCATATCGAACAGACGTTGATACTGCTTCACGAGCGCGTTCTTAGGCTCGGTCAGGATCTTGACCAAGGCGGCCTCGTCGAGATCTTCCAAGGTCGCAATGACCGGCAAGCGGCCAATAAATTCTGGGATCAGACCAAAGCGCTGCAGGTCGTCTGGCTCAACATTGCGCAAGATCTCGCCGGTCCGGCGCTCTTCAGGGTCCTTAACCGTGGCACCAAAGCCGATCGAAGTGCCCTTGCCCCGGCCCGAGATGATCTTCTCAAGGCCCGAGAAGGCCCCACCGCAGATGAACAGGATGTTGGTGGTGTCGACCTGCAAGAACTCTTGCTGGGGATGCTTGCGCCCGCCCTGCGGCGGCACGGAGGCGACAGTGCCTTCCATGATCTTCAACAGGGCCTGCTGCACGCCCTCGCCCGAGACGTCGCGGGTGATGGAGGGATTGTCGGACTTGCGGCTGATCTTATCGACCTCGTCAATATAGACGATGCCGCGCTGAGCCCGCTCGACATTATAGTCGGCGGCCTGCAGGAGCTTGAGGATGATGTTTTCGACGTCCTCACCGACATAACCGGCCTCGGTCAGAGTCGTGGCGTCCGCCATGGTGAAGGGAACATCGATGATACGGGCTAGGGTCTGGGCCAGCAGGGTCTTACCCGAACCGGTCGGGCCGACCAGCAGGATGTTCGACTTGGCCAACTCGACGTCGTTGTTTTTGGTCGCGTGGTTCAGGCGCTTATAGTGATTGTGCACGGCGACGGCCAAGACCTTCTTGGCGTGCTCCTGACCGATCACATAATCGTCGAGAACTTCACAGATTTCCTTGGGCGTCGGAACGCCGTCTTTCGATTTGACGAAGGAGATCTTGTGCTCTTCACGGATGATATCCATGCACAGCTCAACGCACTCATCACAGATGAATACGGTTGGACCGGCAATGAGCTTG
>JBEGOG010000177.1:0-4829 GCA_041182125.1 Pseudomonadota bacterium | reverse complement strand
GTCGAGGTCCTCCAGATCTGGGGCATGACCGAGACCTGTCCGCTGGGCGTCGTCGCCACGCCAACACCTGCTCTGGCCGAGATGGGCGATGAGGCGATGCGCCAAGCCATCTGGACCCGGCAAGGGCGCCTTCAGTTCGGCATCGAACTAAAGATCGTCACCGAGGACGGGGAGGAGGCCCCGATGGACGGCGAGACATCCGGTGCCCTGATGGTGAGCGGCCCCTGGACCCTGCAACGCTATTTCCGGCAAGAGGCCGACATCACCGATCCAGAAGGCTGGTTCGATACGGGCGATATCGCCACGCTGGACGCCTACGGGTTCATGCGCATCACCGACCGTAAGAAGGACGTCATCAAATCGGGCGGCGAATGGATCAGCTCCATCGAGATCTGGAAAATGTCGCCGTCGCCTGTCCGGGCGTGAAGGTCGCCGCCGTGATCGGTGTGCCCCATCCCAAATGGGAAGAACGCCCCTTGCTGATCGTCGAAACCCTCGAGGGTGAGACCGTCACCAAGGACCAGATGATCGCCTTCCTGACCGAGCGGGTGGTCAAGTGGTGGCTCCCCGACGACGTCCTCTTCGCCCCCGTGCCCCTAACCGCCACCGGCAAGATCGACAAGAAGACCCTACGCCTTACCTGGAGCGGGCACCTGTCGGCCTGAGGCTTGACTTGGACCACTGCCTAGACCATTTTCGCTCTCGATCTATGGAGGCGATCATGGAAATTTCGGTTTCGGAAGCCAAAGGGCAGTTAACCGACTTGGTACGGCGCGCCCAAGGCGGCGATGACATTGTACTTACCCGTCACGGTCAGCCGACGGTTCGTCTAGTGCCCATCGTCGCCCAACAGTCCAGCAGCGCCCGTCGTAAGCTTCTAGAGGCTGCTCGTCGCTCAGGAGCAGTCAAGGCTAACCAAGGCCCGAGCGCGGCGAGAAGCCAAGACTTTCTCTATGACGAGGATGGGCTCCCTCTGTGACGGCTTCCGCAATCGTAGTGGATACGTCGGCCTTGATGGCCATTGTTTTGAACGAGCCTGACGCCGATCGCTGTATCGAGGCACTAAGTTCTGCTGAAGCGCTTTTCATTTCCGCAGGGACAGTCGCTGAGGTCCTGATTGTCGCCAGTCGTCGGAATGTTGATCAAGAAATCAAGAGCTTGATCAATGGCTTAGGCTTCAAAATGATACCCGTTTCTGAAGGTGATGCGCACAGGATCGGCCAAGCCCATCAGCGGTGGGGTAAGGGTGCCCACGCCGCCGGGCTGAACTTTGGTGACTGTTTTGCCTATGTCACCGCACAAGCGCTTGGCTATCCATTGCTCTATATCGGTAATGACTTTTCGCGAACGGATGTTGAGCCCGCACTCTAACCCCTAAGCAATCACCCTCGCCACGGCTGCGCCAATGACCGCTTCGGCTTCGCTTGGGCTGAGGTTCTGGTCGCGGCGCAGACGGTTCCAGCTGTCGAAGCTGAGCAATAGGTCGAGGGCGTCCAACGTCACCTTGTCCGCCAGCACTTCTGGCGACAGGGCCTCTTCCAAGATCTTGCGAAGCCAAGCGGTCATGCGCTTTTGCTCACTGGCCAGAAAGCTGGACCGGTGGGCAAGGGTGGTTGAGGCGCGTCGGAAGGGTGCGATACGCTCGAACAGTCCCGCGCGGCGGCTGACGAGGTCCGCCAGTCGTTCCGATACGGTCCCGCCGACGTGGGGTCGGTAGAAGGTCTTGACGATCTCAGCCTCTATGACCTGCGACATCTCGCTATAGAGGCTGTCCATATCCTTGAAGTGACGAAAGACACTGCGCAGACCGACCTGAGCGCGGAGCGCCACCTGTTCAGCGCTCGGCGAAATTTCACCTTCGCCGACCAGATCCAGCAAGGCCTGCACGATGCGGGCGCGGCTGTCCACAGACCGTTGACGGCGACCGTCGGCTTGTGCGGGTTCCATCAGCGCACGGGGTGCCTCAAGGGCAGCGGGATGTTTGATCAGGTCAGAACTCATAGGCGACGGGTCTTTTTGATAGAGGTCGAGTTAGCAGGCAGGGTGAAGAAGTCCCCGTCCGTTCCAATGACTAGGCGGCCATTGAAGATCTTACGGGATTTGCCCAAGAACGGCCCTTCTAGCGCCTTGAGCCGCAAAGGGGGAACAATGTGATTTAGCAGCAGCATCTTTACGCCCGCCTTCTGGGCGATGGCCGCAGCCTGTTCGGGGCTGGTGTGATAGTCAGGTATGTCGTGTAAGATGCCCGCGAGGTTGGGACGCCCAGCCTTGGCCGCGCTCTTCTGCATCATCAAGACCAGCTCAGGCGACAGGGCCTCGTGGATCAGAATGTCGGCATCTTTGGCGGCGGTCTGGACGCTGGCCGAGGGCTTAGTGTCGCCGCTGATCACGACCTTGCGGCCCTTATATTCGAAGATATAGCCGACAGCCGGTTCGACGGGGCTGTGCTCGACAAGGAAGGCGCGGACCTTGAGCTCGGGCTCGTCGATGATCAGGGCTTCGGGATGGGCTGCATCGATGGGGAAGGGGCGCGCTTCACCGCCGGATCCCTCTGGCGGCATGATCTTGGGGCCATGGTGGGCGATGCGATAGCCTCGGTCGAGGGCATAGGCTGTGTTGAAGCCAAACACGACCTGATCGACGCCGGGAGGGCCATAGACCGTCAGCGGCTTTTGAGCCGAGCCTCCCCAATGCTGCAGCATCAGGCCGCCCAGTCCGTCAATATGATCAGAATGGAAGTGGGTGAGGAACGCGGCGTCTACGCGAGCGGGTCCAAGGTTCATCAGGCTGAGATTGCGCGTCGCGCCGTCGCCAATATCGACGACAAACAGCTTCTTACCAGCAATGACCGCCACGCAGGGGCCAGCGCGATCGGCATCCGGCAGGGGCGAGCCCGCGCCGCAAAGGCCGACATGCAGTCCATCGGGCAGCGCATCAATAGGATCAGCAGCCAGCGTCTTGACCAGAACGCGCTCCATCATGGCGACAGCGATTTGGCCGCGCAGCAGATAGCCACCGCCAATCAAGACGACGATGGCACCCAAAATGAGCAAGGAACGTTTGGACATAGGTCTATTGGCCTTCATAATAACTTGAAGACTCAAATCTATATTATGGCACGGCAGGTGTCAATATTTGGTGGGGTTCAAAGTTCCTTACCCTTTTTGAGCACAAATAGCCTTCATACGAAGCTTTAGAGGCTTACCAATGGCGCGTAGCGCACGATCCATGCAATGTTTTTCATTGCATATGACCCGTCGTTCGCCTATAAAAATACGTACTTTGCTACTGAGGTGAGAACGGCCTCCTCACACGCCAGTCGGTAAAACGTCGGGCATAGTAAGCGGGTTTCCCGCTGAAGAGATACGGAAGTGGCAATCCGTCTTAGCCTTAAACCCCGCTTCGGCGGGGTTTTTGCTAACTAAGTCCGAAAGCAATAGCCCCTATCAATCCGGGTATCTAAGCGTTTCTGATCAATGCGATAGGCACTGGACACAATGTAACGCCCTTTTTCGTCCGGTTCTATTTTGAGAGCAATGAGGACAAGCGATGTCGGGCTTTTGACCTCTCCGATCAGTTCGAACCCGTCTTTAGCTTTCGGACCACGACCAACATAACTGGGGGCGCGAACGATCCGTGCAATATTGTCCATACAAATTGCAAAGTCATTAGGATGTTTATCATCGGCATGTTCTTGGGCAAGCGCCGAAAAGTGCGCAATCCCTGGCTTGAGAGACAAGCCCAATGCCAAATTGATCGTCGTTACCTGCAAGGGGCCGACATCCAGTGGAACATATTTCGTCAATCTATTGGGCGACCTTTGGGGCTCTGATCTGCCGCGCCGTATCGTCGAACCCCTCTGTTTGGCGTTTCCATTTTGCTCGATTCAAATAACGCTTATCGAATTTCCACGGTATGACGAGAAGAACTATTTAAGGTAATTTTTATAAAAAAACTGCTATTAAATGCAATTGTGCGATTTGGACAATTCCAGACAAACTCAGAACCCGACCGATCAGAAGGGATCGACCTCGATTTAAGTCGGATCCTACTCCCTCACCACCGTCCGAAAACCCGTATGCGACGCCCCGCTGTCGCTGGGGCCAGCGCTGCGGGCGGCGGGTCTGTAGCGATAGCAGTAATCGTCCGAACAGAGAAAAGAGCCGCCCTTGACCACGTGCTTGGGCACGGTCTGGTCGGCGGGGTCAAAGGCCATATCCATCGGGGGGCCATCGACGGGATTGGGCGATAGGCCCGGGCGGTACCAGTCCTTGGTCCATTCCCAGACATTGCCGCTCATATCATAGAGGCCAAAGCCATTGGCCGTGTAGCAGCCCACGGAAGCCGTGCGGGCCTTGTAGCCATCTTCGCCACTGTCGACGATGGGGAACACCCCTTGCCAGCTGTTGGCCCGAGGCTTGGCGGCCGTCTGGGGCTCGTCGCCCCAATCATAGCGCTTGTCCGTCAGGCCGCCCCGCGCGGCATATTCCCATTCCGCCTCGGTGGGCAGATCGCGGCCGAGCCATTTGGCGTATGCGAGGGCGTCTTCATAGGCGATGTGAACCACCGGCCACTGATCCATGCCCTTGATTGAACTTTCAGGCCCAAAGGGGTGAAGCCAATCGGCTCCTTGAATAACGCTCCACCAGGCGGCGGGATTGCTGCGGTCGGTCCCGCTCAGCATGCCAACAAAGACCAGAGACGAGGGCTTGAGTTGGTCCCCGCTCAGTTGCGGATAGAGCTTCGGGTCCAAGGGGCGCTCGGACAGGGTGACATAGCCGGTGGCCGCGACGAACTGCGCGAAGGCAGCGTTGGTGACCTCGGTCTGA
>JBEGOG010000176.1:0-4443 GCA_041182125.1 Pseudomonadota bacterium | reverse complement strand
CGGCGGACTTTTTGTCCATTGTCGTTAAACCGACGTAGACAGACATTATGGTGTGCCTAGTCCCCGCTATCGGGGACACTGCTGGAGGCCCTTTATGTCGAAGTCCCGCCTAGACGACAGCCTGATTGATCTGAACCGGTCGCCGAGCCACCTGTTGCACCGGGTGCTGCAGATGGCCCTAGACCTCTTTGTCGAAGAGGCAGGTCCCGGCGCAGTGACCCAGCGCCAGTTCGCCGTTCTGGCCGCCGTCGCCGCTGATGAAGGCCCAACCCAATCGCGTCTCGTTAAGGCCACAGGGATCGACCGCTCGACCTTGGCGGACATGGTCGCACGCATGATCGACAAGGGCCTCCTGACCCGCGAGCGCTCCGCTAAGGATGCGCGGGCCAACAGTGTCGGCCTGACCGATCTGGGCCGCCAGACGCTCAGCGACATGGCCCCAAAGGTCGCTACGGCGGATAGCCGCCTTCTGGCCCATCTGAGCGCAGGCAAGCGCGACAGCTTCATCAAACTCCTGCGCGAGTTCATCCGATCAGGTGACGAGCCCCAAGAGGGCACGCTAGAGCCGGTCACCAAGCCCAAAAAGAAGACGGATAAGGCCCCCAAAGCCGAAAAGAAGAAAAAGAAGAAGAAAAAGGCCGCGAACGATCTTGCCGTTTGATCCATGGGCTCGACTTAAGCGGACTTATCTGGTCGCATGGCCAGGTCGAATTTTGGATGGATCAGATGGTGTACCGTGTCCTTGCCGCTACGAGCCTCGTTGTTTTGGGTTTCATTGCCATTGGCGGCCTGATGACAGCAGCAGCGGGAACACCCAGCTTTCGCGGCCAGCGGATCGATATTGGCGGCGGCCGACATATGCACTTGATCTGTGAAGGACCCGTCTCAGGAACAGGCCCCACCGTTCTGTTCGAGGCGGGGGCCTTTGGCTTTTCAGCCGATTGGGGCGCGGTTCAGGAGAGCCTGACCAAGTCGGGGCAACGGTCCTGCGCCTATGATCGCGCCGGGCTGGGCCAAAGCGATCCTGGCCCTGGTCCTCGTGACGCCAATGCCATTGTCGGCGATCTCGAAAGGCTGTTGACCGTGGCCAATGAGCCTGGGCCCTTTATCTATGTCGGGCATTCCATGGCCGGGGTCTATGCGCGCCTCTTTACCGCGCGCAATGCTGACAAGGTCGTAGGCGTGGTCTTGGTCGATGCCGCCTCGCCCGAGGCCACTGCCATTCCACAGGTGGCAAAATTTGTAGAGGCCTTCGCCACCGCTTCGCGGGTAGCGGCCTGGGGGGCCTCGACAGGCCTGTTCAAGCCCCTGTCCGGGACCCGGCTCGGAGACAGGATCGGCCTACCGCCCGCCGCTTCGGCTGACAAGCGTCGCGCCTTCGCCTCTGGTCTCCATGCCCGTAACGCCGCGCAAGAGGTTTCCGCATGGCCGCAAAGCGCCAAACAGGCTGCTGCCGCCGGTCAATATGCCCCCACCCTGCCGGTGATGGTGGTCACCGCCGGTCCGGCCGAAGGCGCGCGCAAGCAGTGGAAAGAGCTTCAGGCCGCACCGGCCCTCGCCTCAAAATATGGCGTCGCGGAAAATGTACCTGAGGCGAGCCACAACAGTGTTCTTGGCCTGCAGCACAATGGGGCAATCTTGCGGGCCATCGCCCAGGTCCGGAAGGTCGTTGACACCAAAGGTTGAACTGGGTCAATTAAATGAATAACTCTTGATCGCTGAAATGGCTAACGAAGGGTCGTTCCTCGCATGACTACCGCCCTGCGGCTTAGCCATATCACGAAGCGCTACAATGATTTTACGGCGGTTGATGACCTTAGTTTTGAGGTCAAGGCGGGCGAAATCTGTGGCTTTCTGGGCCCCAACGGTGCGGGCAAAACCTCGACCATCCGAATAGTTCTAGGCCTTGTACAGCCGACCAAGGGATCGATCGAAATCCTCGGGGCAAAGGATGCCCGCAAGGTTCGAGAGCGAATCGGGTTTCTTCCGGAAGAGCGCGGCCTCTACAAGCGTATGACCCCCGTTGACGCGATCGCCTTCTTTGCCGGTCTCAAGGGCATGGGCGACCGAGAGGCGCGGCGCAGGGCCAAGCAGCTGCTCGAGGACCAGGGCCTCGGCGCAGCCATGAACCGCCCGATCAAGGCCCTCTCCAAAGGCATGGCCCAAAAGGTTCAGCTTCTATCGGCCATCGCCCACGATCCAGAGCTGGTCATTCTCGATGAGCCCTTTTCGGGGCTTGATCCGGTTAATCAACAATCCCTAGAGGCCATTATTCGTGGCTTAGCCGCCAAGGGCTCGACGGTCCTGTTCTCAACCCATGTCATGCAACATGCCGAACGGCTCTGTGATCGTGTGGTGTTGATGGCCCGGGGCCGCAAAATGTTTGACGGCGATATGGCTGGGGCCCGCAGCCATGCCCCGCGCCTGCTGGTGCTTGAAGGCGACATCAGCCCCGCGGCCGTTCAGGCCCTGCCCGGCATTGAGCGCGTGGAGGTCACCCCTCTTACCGACCAAGAGGGGGGCCACCAGGTTCAACTGTCTGCGACCCTCAAGTCCGGCGCGAATGGACAAGAAGCCCTGCGCGCCGCCTTCAGCCAAGGGCTGGACCTTCGGCGCTTTGAGCTGAAAGAGCCCACCCTGCACGATGCCTTTATCGCCTTAACCGGGGATCAGATATGAGACGCCTGCTCAAGATCGCCCTGCGCGAATATGTAAGCTATGTGCGGACCATCGGCTTTTGGCTGTCCATGGCCGGTTTGCCGGTAATCATGGGGATCGCGATCATGGCCCCAACCCTAATTGCGCGCTCGGCACCCACACCGAATATGGCGATCATAGACCTGAGCGGGCGTAATCTCACGCCCGTGATCATCAAGGAATTTGAGCGCCAACAGAGTGTTCGAGTCGCCAAGGCCATGGCCGCATCGGCAACAGCGGCGGCCGGACCCAAGGCGGGTGAAGCCATCATGGCCAGCTTTGACAGCCAAGGCCTTAAGGCGGCTGAGACCACCTTCAGATCGCTTGCGCCTAAGGTTGCGGGACCCTTCAAGGCCCCGCCCGCAGAGATTCAGATCGTTCCGACACCAGACAATGTGGCCGCTGCCACGTCAGCAGCGGCAGCGGGCGAGGCAATCAAACCCTATTTGGCCGATCAGACCAGCCGTGGATTGACCTATGGCGCCATCATTACCGCCGACACCCAAGGCCTTTCGGTCGACCTGTGGAGCCGCAATCTCGGCCTTCAGTCACTGGATGATCGCCTGAAAGACATTCTGCGCGATGAGGATCGGCGCCTGCGCCTGACCGAGGCGGGGGTCCCCGACGCCCTGTTGAAGGATATTGATGACACCGAACCCAGCGTACGCCTGCGATCGCCAAAATCGGACGGGGATCAGGTGTCCTTGCGGGACCGCTTGCCCACCGTGATCGGCTTTGCCATGGCCATGGGCCTTTGGACCGTTATCCTCAGCGGGGCTGGAATCTTGCTCAACAGCGTGGTGGAGGACAAGTCCAGCCGTGTGCTTGAGGTATTGCTCGCCTCGGCCTCGACCACCGAGATCATGGGCGGTAAAATCCTTGGCGTGGCGGCGGTGACCTTTTCGGTTCTCGGCATCTGGCTCACCCTCGGCACGGCCATGCTGTTGACCAGCGCGCCGGGGCTTTCTGAGGACCTCGTCGCCATCTTGGCCACCAAGGGCCTAATCTACTATTTTGGCTTCTATCTGGTCGGCGGCTATCTGATGTATGCCTGCGTCTTTACGGCCATCGGAGCCTTTTGCGAGACCACACGCGAGGCTCAGACCCTCGTCGGGCCCATGATGTTGATCCTGTCCATTCCCATGATCTTCATGTCGCAATCCATCACCCACCCTGACATGCCGATCATCAAGATCCTCTGTTGGGTTCCACCCTTCACGCCCTTCATGATGATGGTCCGCGCGGCCTCAGGCCCCACCCTGTGGGAGTTGGTCGGCACGGGCCTCGGCATGACAGCCTTTATCGCCGTGACCCTGTGGCTGTCCGGCAAGGCCTTTCGCGCGGGGGCCCTATCGACCAGCAAGCTCGACCTCAAGGCCCTGATCATGGGCATCATCAGGCGCAGGCTCAAACCGGCCTAATTCAGACACGACAAAGGCCGCGCCGGTTTCCCTGCGCGGCCTCAATATCTGTGTCGATCTAACAGCGGCCTCGCCTTACGGCAAAACCCCTAGAGCCTAGCGAACAGGCTTCTTCGGTGCTGCGATCAGGCCTTCACGCTGCATGCGCTTGCGGGCCATCTTGCGCGCCCGGCGCACAGCCTCAGCCTTTTGGCGAGCCCGCTTCTCGGAAGGCTTTTCGAAATGCACGTGCCGCTTCATTTCACGGAACGAACCTTCGCGCTGCATCTTCTTCTTGAGCGCCTTCAGCGCTTGGTCGACATTATTGTCGCGCACGAAAATCTGA
>JBEGOG010000175.1:0-4444 GCA_041182125.1 Pseudomonadota bacterium | reverse complement strand
TCACGGTCTTGCCGCGATAGTCGGACAGGCGGTGGGTTCGCCCATCGGCACCCGGCAGGGCGCGTTCTGGAGCCGGTGCCCCGATCTCGACCCGGCCCAGTCCGGGGTCAGCGCTTGCGACGCTGCCCCACGGACAAAGAAGGATCAGCAGGGCCGCAAGGGCCCCGCCTTGACGCCGCACCCTAGCCCTTAGGCGCGGCTGGGGTAGCAGCGACAGGTGCCGCCGTGGTCTTGTCACCGGTTGCGGCTGGCGCAGCGGGCTTTGAGCGGCGGCTCTTATAGACCATGTCCATCACGGCATTGAGCGTCTCAGGCGTGATATAGCCCTTGTTCTCGATGTCGATCTTTTCGAAATTGGCGTTGAGCATGGCACCCATTCGGCCCGTAGCCTCGGACTTTTGCAGCTTGCCATCCATGTTGCTGTCCAAGATCCCGAACATCCGGGTCTTGTTGAGCAAGGCGTCGAAGTCGTTCGGCGTGTCAGAGGTCTCACCCACCCAGCGATAGCGCAGAGCAGTATAGAGCATCTCGTCAAAGGACTGGTCGCCCCATGGAACCGTGCGGTTTGGATCCGGATTGGCCGGGTTCCGCTTGGAATTGTCATAGGTATAGACGGCGATCAGCTTTGATCCGGCTGGAACATTGATCGGCTCGGCAAACTGGAACTCCCGCTGCCAATTGAAGTCATAGTGGGGCAGGGCGAGGAGCAGCTTCTTGGCCCCGTCTGGATACTGAATCCACAGCTGAGACGACGACCCGCGATAGTGGGCGTGCGGGAAGGCGCCATAGAGGATCGCATCCTTCGGGAAGGCCACATAGGCCGACTGCTGCCAGTTCTCTTCGTTCGGTGGGATGGAGATGTTCGGGTTGGCGATCACCGAATTATGCATCATCAGCGATGGCTTCTTGTCATAGAAGTAGAGCGCAATCTTGGACTTCTCGGTCACAGCCCGCCCAAAGGGGGTGTAGTGGTTCTGGAAGCCAATGGCACCGCCCGAGGGCAGGTAGACGCCAATATCATCGGGTTGAACTATGGACTCCGCGCCGACCGCATAGCCGCCGACCGATGCGCCCCACTGGCTTTCGTTGGCCTGTTCGCCGGGGGCAGGGGGGGTGTTCAGATAGCCGGTCAGGATGTGGTGCACGGACTGGCGATTATCGACCTTGACGGTCGAGGCGCGCAGCCACTTGCCCTCAGGCAGCGGGTTCAGCACGAAGGGACGCTGATAGTCGACAATGCCCGAGGCTGGAATGTCATAGGCTGGCAGGTCCAAGATCAGGTCCGGTTTGCCCAGAGGCCATTCTTCCGCCTGATAGGCCACAGCCGCGATTGGGTCGTCGCCCTCACCGCGCGGTGCGCCGGCCTCGATCCAATGGACGAGGGTACGGATCTGTTCGCCGCTCAGGCTCTTATCATCGTGGAACTTGCCCACGGACGGATCGGCGCGCCAAGGCGGCATACGCTGGGTGCGCAGCACTTCGCGGATCATCGGCGAGAAGCTCTTGATGCGCTGATAGTTGGTCAGGGGCATGGGGCCAATGCCACCGGCCTGGTGACAGGCGACGCACTTGGCCTGAATGATCGGGGCAATATCTTTCGCGTAAGAGACCTTGGCGGCGGCAACCTTGCTGTTGGCCGCAATATCGATCAGGCAGCCTTCGGGGTTCTGCCACGCCACCTTGGTGGTGTTGCCCGCCAAGAGCGCGGTCAGGGCATCAGCGGCCCAGGTCTTGTTCGCCTTGGCCCGCTGGCGCTCATAGGTCACGCGGTCGTCGATGGGGCCGCGATAGATCACCTTCCAGGTCTTGGGCTGGATGATGATGACCTCAGCGGTGCGGGTCACGCCCAGCTGCTCACCGACCAGTTGGTTGCGGTCCATCAAGATCGGCAGGTCATAGCCATAGGCCTTGGCCTCGTCCAAAATCTCTTCGCGCGTGTCGGCGGGGGTAGAGTTGAGCATCATGAACTCAACGCCCTTGCCCGCGAAGGACGACATCAGTGCCTTCACGGCTGGGCCGGTATTGCGACAGATGGGGCAGCCATTTTGCACGGTGATGATCACCACGGCCGAGGCATCGCTCATCCGATAGAGTTCTTTGGACAGGAGGTTCTGGTCGGTCAGGCGGAAATTATCGACCTTGGTCGGACCCCAGGGCGTTTGCTCGCTGGCGACCAGAGTTGAGGGCGCGACGCCCTTGGTGGTGCTGATTCCGAAACCCAACACCGCAGCGGCGACGGCAAACGCCATCCCTGCCCGAACCCAAACCCTGCTCATCGCGCGCTCCTGACCCTGTCCTTGCCGCTGTCGCATGGTCGAGACAAGCCCGATCCATTTTCGCGGCATAAGCGCACATCTTGCGCCTATTTTCGCAGATCGCAAGCTGAAGATGGGCGTTGACCGCTTGGCTGATCCCGGTCTCAATGCTTCGGCAATCAAGATCTCCAAAGGGGACAAGGATATGGGCGAGGAACAGATCAACAAAACCAACGGGAAGTCGGACCATCATATCGGCCCAGCGCCCTATGGTTTGCTTTTGCTTTTGACGGTCATCAACACCCTCAACTTCGTTGATCGAAATCTACTCGCCAGTTTTGCCAACTATCTGAAGCCCGAGCTGAACCTCACAGACACGGAATATGGATTGCTGACCGGGTTGGTGTTTTTGCTCTTCTATGCGGTGGCAGGGCTGTTCATGGGCATGCTCGCCGATTTGTCCAATCGCCCGAAGCTGATCGCAGCAGCGATTGCGACTTGGAGCATCTTGACCGCCGCGTCCGGAGCCGCGCGCGGCTTTGTCTCTTTGGCTATTCCACGGGCCTTGATTGGAATTGGTGAGTCTGCCCTTACGCCTTCGGCCATGTCGTTGCTTGCGGATCGTTTCTCTCGGGCCCAGATGGGAATGGTTGCGGCGGTCTATTATATGGGCGTTCCCATCGGGACAGGCGCAGGTCTCTTACTGGCTGGCTATCTGGGCCCAGCGATCGGTTGGCGGAACTGTTTCTACGCCCTCGGTGCCTTGGGATTGCTCCTATCGCTTTTGATGCTCACAACCCATGAACCCCGGAAAATCCCAGTCCGTCAGCCGGGCAATGGGATCGGCTTTTCAGGACAGATTAAGCAGTTGATCGTGGCCTTGCGGCGGTCACGGGCGCTGGTGGCCACCATTTGCGGAGGTGTCGCCTTGCATTTTGCGATCGGGGCAGCACAGTTTGATCAGCTGTGGTTCGTGATCGAGCGGGGCTTTGAAAAGGGCGAAATCGCGCGGCTATCGGGATATGTGACGGTTGTCGCAGGCATTGCCGGCAATCTGTTCGGCGGGGCACTTGGCGATTGGTGGCAGCGTCACATGAAAACCGGTCGTCCCATGATGCTGTTCTGGATGATGCTCATCCTGATGCCCCTGTCGGTCGCCTACCGCCTCGTCGAGCCTGGCAGCCTGATCTTCAATATTGGTCTGGGCATCGGCGTCTTTCAGCTTGCCGCCTTCTATGGTCCCACCTTCTCCACGGTCCAAGAGTTGGCGTCGGCTGAATCGCGCGCGACGGTGACGGGGTTCTATATTCTCTGCCTTAACTGCATCGGCATGGGCGTTGGCGTCACTGGTGCTGGATGGGCGATCGATCAGTTCCGTCAGGCTGGGTTTGCCGAGCCCTATACGGCTGCGGTTCTGGTCGGTCTGGCCCTATCGACCATAGCCTTGCCTTGCTTCTACCTTGCTGGTCTTTGGTCCAAGCAGGATCGTGCCAACATTGATGCAGCAGTTGCCCCCGGCTAGCTTTGTTTGGCCCCAGTCGGCGTGATAGCAAGAGCCATGCTCTATCTTGTCCTTAAGGCCCTGATCTCTGGCCTCATCATCGCCATCGTCTCAGAGGTGGCCAAGCGTCAGCCGGGCTTTGGAGCCTTGATCGCCTCACTGCCGCTGGTTTCGATATTGGGGATGATCTGGCTGTGGCGTGGAGGTCAGCCCTCTGCTCTCATTGCGGACCATGTGGAGGCGACGGTCTGGTACGTCCTGCCGTCCTTGCCGATGTTCTTGTTGATCCCGGTCCTCTTGCGGCGCGGCATCGGCTTTTGGCCCGCCCTGACCGCAGGCTGCCTGCTGACCATCGTCCTCTATGCCCTGATGACCTGGATTGGTCCGCGCTTTGGCTTGAAGCTCTAGTTCCGACTGCGACGACAGGGTCATTGCGCAAAGCGTCTTGAAGGGACCAGAGTGGTGATGGGCTAGGTTGACTGGCCAGGAGATACTCCATCACCAACTATGATTATCGCCTGCGCCTCTTGGCCGCCTGCCTGTCCTGTCTGGCCGGCTATGTGGATGCCATTGGCTTTATCAAGACGGGCGGCTTCTTTGTCTCCTTCATGAGCGGCAACTCCACGCGCGTTGGGGTCGGCTTGGCGGCGGGTGCGACCCATGGGGCCATAGCCGCAGGTCTGATCGG
>JBEGOG010000174.1:0-4468 GCA_041182125.1 Pseudomonadota bacterium | reverse complement strand
CCGCCCTTCGAGGACGACGATCTGGATCAGGGAGAATGGGCCGATGAACGGGATGATGATCCCGATGACGTGCCGTGGAAGCCCTAGGTGACGGGTTGATTAGAAGGCTGCGCCGGGCTTGCCGCCAAGTTTCTTGAAAACCATGGCCGCAGGACAAAATCCGGTAAATGCAGACTGGATCATGTTGGCTCCGGCAAAGACCGTCAGCGCAATCCACCAGGGGTGAACGAAATAGGCCAGGGCAATGCCTAACAAAACCACTGTGCCGGCGAATGCCAAGACCATGCGATCTATTGTCATCTTTTGAATTCCTCATTTGTCATGGACAAAGGTCCGTCCAACGGCATTTCTAGTTACAACTCCAGACGCGCCATCACCTTGATGATGAGCAAGTTCACCGCGCTGAGGCAAAAGGTCCGTGGTGGGGCCCCATGGAAACTTGGCGTCAGCGTTGGTTCTTGACGCCTAGGCGCAAGAGACTTTATATAAGTAAATTATAATATGTTAATTTGCAAGTTAGGAATGCCTATGGTCACCCGTTCCGTTCTGGCCGCTACAGCGGTTTTGCTCGCGACGCTCTTGGGAGCCTGTCAAGACCGGCCCGAACCGGTGCCCTCGACCAAGGCTTCGCCAGCTTTGGAACGGTTGGTTGTCCAAACCCAAACGGTCAGCGACCTCAAGCCGGTCTTCGCAACCCTGACCTCTCGCAATCAAGGGCTGGCTGTCGCCCGTATCAGCGGCACCTTGATCAGCCTCTCGGTCAAGGAAGGCGATCAGGTTCGCAAGGGCCAGGTCATCGCCCGGATCAAGGACGACCGCCTAAATCTTCAGGCCCAGGCCTATGAGGCTCAGGTCGCCGCCGCTGAGGCCGAGGCCGCGCGCGCCCAGGCCGACTTGGGGCGTATCCGCTCCCTCTATGACAGCGGAATCTATGCCAAGGCCCGGCTGGAACAGTCTGAAGCTGCCGCCAAGGCTGCTGCGGCCAACCTCAAGGCTGCAAGGGCGCAAGCGGGCGCCAGCGCGGAACTCGCCAATCAGGGCACCGTGCTCGCCCCTGCGGACGGCAAGGTCCTGCACGCCGCCGTTCCCATCGGCACCGCCGTCATGGCCGGTCAAACCATCGCGGAGGTCACAGCAGGCCCCTTGGTGGTGCGCATTGAGTTGCCGGAAGGGCAGGCCGCGAGCTTGAAACTCGGTGATCAGGTCGCGCTTGAGCCTGCCGATGTCGGCGGTAGCGTGCGCAAAGGCACTATCATCGAAATCTACCCCTCCATCACCAACGGCCAGATGACCGCTGACCTTCAGGTCGCAGGCCTCGCCTCGGACCGGATTGGCCAACGCATCCGGGCCCATATTCAGGTGGGACAGCGCCCCGCCATCACCATACCAAAGCGCTTTATCATCTCGCGCTATGGAATTGATTTTGTAACGCTTGTTCAGACTAACAACCAGACATCGGACGTCTCTGTCCAGACCGCGCCCTATGGTGCTGGCGACGCTGTCGAGATCCTGTCCGGCCTACGCCCCGGCGATGTGATCGTCGCTGCAGGAGCGGTCCAATGAAGCTGGGCCTATCGGGTCGGCTGACCGCCGCGACCATTACCTCTCCCCTCACCCCGCTGTTTTTGCTGGCAGCCTTGGCCGTCGGCCTGCTGGCTGCGACCACCATCCCACGCGAGGAAGAGCCCCAGATCAGCGTGCCGATGATCGATATTCAGGTGGCAGCCCCCGGGCTCCACGCCTCTGAAGCCATCGAACTGGTCGGAAAGCCGCTCGAGACCATCGTCAAGAGCGTCAATGATGTGGAGCATGTCTACACCTTCGCCGACGATGATCAGGTCATGGTCACCGCCCGGTTCAAGGTCGGCATAGACCCCGACAATGCGGTGATCCGGATCAATGAAAAGATCCGGGCAAACTATGACCGCATCCCGGCTGGGATCCCCGAACCCTTGATCGTGGCGCGCGGGATCAATGACGTGCCCGCCGTCGTCCTGACCCTATCACCAAAGCCCGGCGCCGCAGGTCACTGGACCGATCAGGCCCTGCACGAGATTGCGGGTAAGCTGAAGACCGAGGTGGCCAAGGTCGATAATGTTGGCCTGACCTTCGTCGCCGGCGGCCGCCCCGAAGAGATCCGCGTTGAGCCTGACCCGGCGCGCCTGACCCTTCACGGCGTCTCGGTCGGTGCCCTTGTCGATACAGTGCGCCAAGCGGGGCGAAGCTTCCCCGTCGGTCCGATGCGCAATGACGGGCAGGCCCTTAGCGTTACAGCGGGTCGCACCCTGACCACCGCCGCTGAGATCGGTCTCCTGACCTTGCCCAGCGCCACCGGCCAGCCGGTCTATGTGCGCGATGTGGCGAATGTGATCCAAGGACCGCGCCAAGACCAGTCCCAAGCCTGGCGCGTCAGCAAGGTCGAGGGCCGCTGGACCAGCGCCCCGGCTGTCAGCCTCGCCATCGCTAAACGCAAGGGGGCCAATGCCGTTGTCGTGTCACACGCCGTCTTGCAACGGGTTGAGGCCCTGAAAGGCTCGCTGATCCCTGACGATCTGCAGGTTTCCGTGACGCGGGACTATGGCGAGACGGCCAATGAAAAGGCCAATGAGCTGCTGTTTCACCTCGCCTTAGCCACCGTCTCTATTGTTCTGCTAATCGGCTTTTCCATTGGCTGGCGGGAAGCGGCTGTGACGGCTGTGGTCATCCCAACCACCATCCTCTTGACCCTCTTTGCCTCCAACCTAATGGGCTACACGATCAATCGGGTCAGCCTGTTTGCCTTGATCTTCTCCATAGGCATCTTGGTCGATGATGCCATTGTGATGATCGAAAACATCGCAAGACACTGGGCGATGGAGGATGGCCGCTCGCGCCAGCAGGCCGCGATTGAGGCTGTCGCAGAGGTCGGCAATCCCACTGTGGTGGCCACCATGACCGTGGTCGCGGCGCTCCTGCCCATGCTGTTCGTGTCGGGGCTGATGGGACCCTATATGGCCCCGATCCCGGTCAATGCCTCGGCGGCGATGATATTCTCGTTCTTTGTGGCTGTGGTCATAGCCCCATGGCTGATGATCCGATTTGCGCGTCAGACCTTGGGCGATGGTCCGCCTAGTCATGGGGCCCACCATAGCGGCGGCGAGGATCGGCTGGGCCGCCTCTATCGGCGCATCGCCACGCCGGTCATCGCCACCAAGCGCAGCGCCTGGACCTTCTTGATCAGCGTCGGGATCGCCACCCTGATCGCCTGCGCCATGTTCGCGACCAAGACCGTGACGGTGAAATTGCTGCCCTTCGACAACAAGTCCGAGCTTCAGGTCATACTCGACATGCCCGAAGGCACGGCTCTGGAGACCACGCAGCGGGCGCTGTCTCAAGCTGCCGATGTGGCACAGACCCTGCCCGAGACCTTGGCGGTAGACGCAATCGTCGGGGCGGCATCACCCTTTAATTTCAACGGCCTGGTCCGGCACTATTATCTGAGACGTCAACCCGAACAGGGCGACCTGACCCTCAGCCTCGCGGCCAAATCGGAGCGTAAACGCAGCAGCCACGCCATTGCGCTGGACCTACGCCAGAAACTGGCCCGCCTGCCCCTCCCCGCTGGAGCCTCGATCAAGGTCGTAGAAGCCCCGCCCGGACCGCCGGTCATGGCAACCTTGCTGGCCGAGGTCTATGGCCCGACAGCAGCCGTTCGCCGGGCCACCGCCGAACAGCTCAAAGCGATCTTTAAGTCCGTTCCCTTTATTGTCGATGTCGATGACAGCTATGGCGTCCCGCGCCCACGGCTGCGGCTGATCCCTGACCGCGACCGTATGGAGCGTTTGAAACTATCCGACCGCGAGGTCCTCGACAGCCTCGCCGCCGCCGTGGGGGGGCAGGTGGTGGGCTATGCCTATCGCGGAGAGGGCCGCGACCCCTTGGAAATCTCTGTGCGCTTGCCGCAATCGCAACGCACTTGGGGCGAAACCCTCGCCAGCCTGCCCGTCGCCGCCAGCCAAACCGCAGGGGGCACTCGCTTGGTAGAACTGGGCGAAGTCGTCACCGCCAGTCGCGAGGCCGGCTCTACCCACATTTTCCGCCGCGATGGCCGGGACGTGGACATGATCATGGCCGAATTGGCTGGCCAATATGAGGCACCGATCTATGGCATGCTGGCCGTGGACAAGGCGGTGCGAGAGGCGAAATGGCCTTCGGGTGAGGCACCAGCTATACGCCTCAATGGCCAACCGACCGACGAGAGCAAGGCCAGCATTCTTTGGGACGGCGAGTGGGAAATCACTTGGGTCACCTTCCGGGATATGGGGGCCGCCTTCGGGGTCGCCATCCTCGGCATCTATGTTCTGGTGGTGGCGCAGTTTAAGAGCTTCAAGCTGCCCTTGGTGATCCTGACGCCCATTCCCCTAACGCTAGTGGGGATCGTCTTGGGCCATATCCTGTTTCAAGCCCCGTTCAGCGCCACCTCGATGAT
>JBEGOG010000173.1:0-4474 GCA_041182125.1 Pseudomonadota bacterium | reverse complement strand
TACTGGTCGCCGCGCAGAGAGCGGGATTGCTCGAATTCGCCAAAATTCTTTGTCAGGAGCGTCTCGACCTCAGGCCCACGAGCGTTTGGACTCAAGATCGACATCAGCAGCTTCGAGCCTAGCGGCTAGACCAGTTCAGGCTGTGAAGCGGCCAAGTCATCTAGAACCTTAATCAAGACATGCGCGAGCGCGTCAGCCTTGATCGGTTTTGCAACAATTCCATTGATCCCTGCGGATTCATATTCACTGATCTGGTGGGTCATCGCGTTGGCTGTGACCGCAATGATCGGCGTCTTGTTGCGTCCAGTCTCGTGTTCGCGCTGACGAATGAGACGGCTCGCCTCGACGCCCCCCATGACCGGCATTTGCATGTCCATAAGGATAATGTCCCACGTCTGGGCTTCCCAGGCATCAACGGCCAATTGTCCATTCTCAACGACGGTCAAGGTGATCCCGAACTGCTCCATCAAGGTGCGTAGAACAAGTTGGTTGACCAGATTATCCTCTGCCGCCAGCACCCGCAGGCTCTGAACAATCTCTTGCGATACGGTCTCTTCATCTTCGATCGTCGGGGCTGGCGCGTTGCTCGCATCGCGCAGACGCGGAATCTTCAGAAGGGCGGTAAAGGTCGATCCGTTACCGAGTTCACTTTCAACCCGGATAGACCCCCCCATCATCTTGGCAAGGTCACGGGCAATGCCAAGGCCTAGCCCCGTCCCGCCGAAATTCCGATTCGTACTCACATCGGCTTGAATGAAGGGATCAAAAACGCCTTCAAGACGGTCCGTGGCAATGCCGATACCGGTATCGGTGACGGCAATCTCAAGGCAGCCATCCAGATATTTTGCCGATAGGATGACGCGCCCCTCTTTGGTAAACTTCAGCGCATTGGAGAGGAAATTGTAGGCCACTTGGCGCACCCGAGTCGGATCGCCTTGATAGATTCCAGCAGCGGCATCGATATCGAGAATGAAGGATAGCCCGGCCTTATTGGCGATCGCGGTGAAGGCAGCATAGGCACCGCTGAGCACTTCCCGGATATCAAATTCGATGGATTCCAGCGTCATCTTGCCCGCTTCGATCCTCGAAATATCAAGCAGGTCGTTGAGGATCGACAGCAGCGCGTCGCCCGACTCGCGAACAATCTCCAAGCGAGACCGTTGTTGCTCCGTTGGCGCATCCTTGAGCAGAACATGAACCATGCCCAATACGCCATTGAGCGGCGTGCGGATCTCATGGCTCATAACCGAAAGGAAGGTCGACTTGGCTCGGTTCGCCGCGAGGGCCTCGTCGCGCGCGCGTGCGAGATCGTTGGCCAACTCTTTCATTTCAGACATTAGGACCGTTTGCAGCCCCATTGAGGTGCCGATGGCCATTGATTGGTCCGCTGATGAAAAATCAGAGCCCGAAAGACCAAGCGCGCCCCAATTCTGGGCCTTCATGGCCGAATGGGTCAGGCAAAACAAATAACCTTGGGAAACCTCTGTGACCGATCCCACGAGGTTTATGCGCCCGTCTTTGGACTTGATCTGCAAAGCGCTGCCACGGCGGGCCGCTATGGCTGGATCGAAGCCTGAGCGCGGCCGTTCAATCGTGAAATAAAGGTCCAAAGGCGTTTCAGCCTGTACCTCTGGCAAAAGCTTACGAATGGACCGCCCAACTGATTTTAGGACCAAGTTCCCGTCCGTTAACAAGTAACACGGGAAGAGGTTTTCCAATTTCTCAGTCGATAATTCAAAAATCTCAGTCATGGTCAAAATTATTGCGCGATCAGAATTTTAAAAATCCTTGAACCAGCGGCATTTTTTTCAAAAATGACCTCGCCGGTGACCGAGAATTTTTTCATTAAACCCGAGAAGAGACCGCAAACAAAATTCTCCAGTCCCTCGCGGTTGGAAAAATACTCAACCTCAATCATCTGCTGATCTTCTCGGATGACAGAGAACTGAGGCAGGTCTGCGTCAGGCATAGCGATTTGAATGCTGGCATGCATTCGGTCAAGATTGGCAAGAGATTCAGACAGGGTCCGCCCTAAAACCGTCATAACCGTTGCATAGGGGCCGTTCCAAGCCGCAGCGACCCAATGCTCGCCAAAGGCAAAAAGAGTATCGTCCACAGACAGGTTGGCCACCTCTGCTGCTGTCACGATAAGGCGCAAGGTGATCTCGTCGGGATAGGACTCACCGCTAACAAAAGCGGAATCGTCGAGCTTGGCGCGGTTGAGAATCTCGGCCCATGCGGTCTCGCCGAACTGGGCCAAAACCATGTCCCTTGCGGACCTATGAATCATACCAAACATATAAACGCCCCCAAGCCTTAGGTTTTTTAACATAATAACTAAAGCTATCAATCATTCCCTTGCTTGAACTAGGCCGGTAGATCGCGATGGCTATAAGCGACGGGCTGGACAAGATTGCCTCCATTCAAACTTGCACTATAAGAGTCGTCTTGCGGGAGAGAGCCGTTGAGCCGAAGCTATGGTCGCTTCGCGGCCTTTCGGATTGCGTAACGAGGAGCCCCGATCGATGTCAGCCTATATTTTTGATGCGGTTCGTACGCCCCGTGGCAAGGGCCGCCCCAATGGTAGCCTCGCAAAGGTCCGCCCCGCTCAGTTAGTTAGCCAACTGGTGCGTGCGCTTGAGCAACGAAATGGCAAGGACGCCTTGGCGGCTGTGGAGCACCTGACCCTTGGCTGCGTGACCCAAGTGGGTGTTCAGGGCGGGCATCTGGCGCTTGCAGCGCGAATTCAAGCCGGACTTCCGGACAGTGTTGCGTGCCTAACGATCAACAACTTTTGCGTTTCCGGGCTGACAGCCCTAGCCGACGCGGCACGCCGGGTCAGCTCGGGCCAAGCCGATTTGGTGCTTGCAGGCGGGGTCGAAAGTATGTCTCAGGTCGGCTTTCTCGAAGACAAGGCCGACTACTACTCGGAGATGGACCTAGCCTCGTCGATGGGCTGGGCACCGGTCGGGGTTTCGGCGGACCTGTTGGCAACCTGCAAAAATATTGACCGCGCGACGATGGACGCCGCCGTCGTCCGGTCGCACGCCCGCGCCACGGAAGCGTGGAACGCTGGCCGCTATGATGGGCGCGTTATTCCCGTGACCCATCTGGATGGCAGCATCGCCCTCGACCGCGATGAAAATATTCGTGATTTCAGTGATTTGTCGGTTTTTGACCGCTTTGGGCCAGTCTTTGCGTCGGCAGGGGCCGAAGGGTTCGACGACATATTGCTGGCCCGCCACCCGGAACTTAGCGCCGTAAACCATAGCCACACAGCCGCGCACTGCCCGCCGATTGCCGACGGCGCGGCCCTGATCCTTGTCGGAACCCTAGAGGCGGGCAAGCGCCTCGGACTCAAGCCCTTGGCGCGCATCCGCGCTGTTGCCGAGTCAGCAAATGATCCGGTGATGCAGTTGACGGCAGGCTTCACGGCGATGAGCACAGCCCTCGATCGTGCAGGCCTGTCGGTTCACAACGTTGGTGCCATCGAGTTCATGGAGGCCTTCGCCGTTGTTCCGGTTCTGTTCGAGCGCGAGTTCCAGCCCGACATGGCCAAGGTCAATCCCAATGGCGGACATCTGGCCATGGGCCACCCCATGGGAGCCACCGGCGCGGTCCTGACCAGCACCTTGCTCGATACGATGGTTCAGTTGAACACAGAAACCGGGCTTGTGGTCGCAACCGGAGGTGTCGGGGTCGGTGCGGCCATGATTTTGGAACGCACCGCCTAGCCGTTCGTTACTCCGGCTTCACACCCATGGCATTCATCAGGCTGGCGCGATCATAATATTCCCGCCATTCCTGCACCTTGCCATTGCGGACGTCTAAGACACCGACGACAGGCACTGATCCGGCCTTGCCCTTATAGATGAAGCGGTCGGTCCGCTCCATAAACACCAGTCCGTCGATGACGCCCATGTGGGACACATCCAGCGTGACGCCCCCTTGAACGCCCTCACCCAGCGCTGCGATACGCTTATAGATGGCTTCGCGGCCGTGGACTGGCTCGGCCATCATCGACCAGAGCACGCCGTCTTCGGCAAAGAGGTCACCGACCTTGCGCCAGTCACTGTTTTTCCACGCATCCGTCATCTCGTGAACCACCGCCAACTTCTTGGCGTCGGTGTCCTGAGCGGCGGCCGAAACAGGAGACAGGGTGAAGGCGAGCATCATTGCAGCGAGTGCCAGTTTCAGTTTCATCTGTTATCTCCGAGGATCGCCAAATGGACCCAGATGTGGGATTCAACTGGGACCTTAGGACGCGGGCCTCAAATTGACTTGCACAACAAGACTTAGGGGCTAGGGTATTGTCAAGGGTCGCCGATGTGACCCCTTCGGAATGTAGGAGATATGTGATGCAGGCGGTTCGCCACGCGCCGGTCAAGACATCGTTGCAGCCCAGCAACCACCCCTATCTCAATGGGGCTTGGACGCCCCTGCATGAAGAGGTTGATGCAACGGACCTAGACGT